>NZ_BTTP01000003.1:0-211939 GCF_036246225.1 Lacticaseibacillus salsurivasis | reverse complement strand
CGGCTTAGGCGTGATAAGAAGCCTGATAAGTATGCCGAGGTCAAAGCCTTCATCAAGAAGTGTTTTTTCGGTTCGAAAGAGACTTATGGGTATCGTCGAATTCACGATGAAGCAGACAAAGTCGGCTACCACTACGCCGAGGAAACAATTAGACGTCTAATGAGTGATATGGGATTGAAATGTCTGATTTACTCTAAACATACTTCCAAATATCACTCCTACAAAGGTCACGTTGGTCTCATTGCGCCTAACATCTTGAATCAGAAGTTTGAGACCACACAACCACTCACAGTGTTCCATACTGATGTGACCCAGGTACGGCTGTACAACGGCGAATGGGGCTATATCTCTTCAATCACAGATGAAGCTAGCCGTGAAGTGATCGCGGCTATTGTCAGTGCTTCTCCCAATAAGGCTTTGATTCAAGCGTCACTTGATGAATTGGAGCATCACCTTAAAGAAGGTATCACACCAACTCTTCACTCTGATCAAGGGTGGCAATATCAAATGGCGGACTACCAGCAACGTCTCAAGGCTATGAACATTACACAGAGCATGTCTCGTAAAGGTAACTGTCACGATAATGCGCCCATCGAAAGCTTCTTCAACCTCCTAAAACGTGAGTGCTTGAATCGGTATCAGATCAACACGCTCTCAGATCTGCGCAAGCTGGTGAACGGTTATGTGGATTGGTTTAACAATGTCAGAATTTCGAGAAACAAAAATGGCTTGACCCCAGTTGAGTACCGGGAACAAACCATGATTGCTTAATTCAAAATCTAAATTGTCTAACTTTTCTATTGCACTTCACATTTTGTCAGTCAGGATCTTTTTGATTCCAAGCTGCCTTGGGTAAATTCAGTACATGGATCACCGCCGCGATGGAGCACCCGCCCAGCAGTAAGAACAGGATGGCCATGCCATACTGGCCAATGGCCGTCGACAAGGTGACCGTGGCCCCAGCCAGCACCGAAGCCAATGGGTAAACCGCGGAAAAGGCGCCAGAGTAAGTCCCGATTTTGGCCGGATCCATCAAGTCTGCGCGCAGGGTTTGACTCGGCGGCACCACGACCATTTCCCCGATGGTGAGAGTCACTGCGCAAATCACAATTGGCCACAGAGTATTAAGCATGCAGGTGAGGGCAAACCCCAGCGTCTGCAGGCCCATCCCAATCGTGTAGGCCCGGCGCAGTGACCATTTGCTGGTCAATCGGGTGAAGAGTGACATGAAGGGAATAATGATGGCGGTGTTGATCAGCGTGATGCCAGACAGCATGCGCTGGCCATAGATTTCCAGCCCGAAAAGGTGTACCGTGTGAAAATCGGCGCCGAGATGCACGGCAAGGTAGAAACCAAGCTGGTTGGTGACCATGCCGCTGAGTACCATGCCGATGAGGTACCAGTCGTAGCGATGGTCACTTATGACTTGCCAGTAGCCGCGCACCGCCTGCCACACCGAACCAGAGACAGCATGATCCGGAGTGAAACTTTCGGACATGAAGAACCAGATGATGATCAGGTTGATGATGGTGACCACGCCCATGCCAATCAGCAGTTCAAAGAGATAATCCCGGAAGAACCACCCGCCTAACGCGGCGCCAATCATCACGGAAATATTGATGATCCAGTAAATGAGGGCATAGACGTAGCGCCGATTTTGCGGCGTTGAAACATCAATGACCATGGCTTCTTCGGCTGGGCTAGAGAGGTTGGCCCCGACTTGCGCAATCAAAAAGGCGAAAAAGGTTGGCATGGGAAAGTGCCCCAGCGGAGAATTCATCACCGCCGCTAAGGCAAACCCAGCCAACGTCAAAATTGTCCCCAGCACCATGATGGGTTTGCGACCGTGCACATCGGCGAGATGCCCACCGTACAGGCCGGCAATGAAGCCCATGACCGATACGATAATGAGCAGCACGCCGGTCAAACCGGCGCCAAAATATTTGGCGTAGTAAATCGTCATGTTAGGGCCAATTGAGCTCGACAGCATGACGGCCAAGAAGACCGTCAGCATCCGTAATTTTAAGTTGTTGTTCAGTGCCATAAATTCTTTCATAATTACCTCCGCCAAACTTAACCAGTATACGGAAAGCGCAGGCAAAAGAAAAGACCACTAGTGCTAGGCAGTGGTCAATTATCTGGGCCGGCGCCGCGGCGTTCGGCCAATTAAATTATGGTCAAGCTGGTGCTTGAGATTGGCCAATTCAGCGGCTTTTGCGCTGCGGGTTTGGCGTTTTTTAATCGCGGCGTTCGGCCGCTTCCGGTGTTTTTGCACGATTCTCATCCTCTATCAACGACTAAGGCTATGATACCATGCCGGCGTCTGAGTTGCGTTATGCCGCAGTGAATATTAGAATAGTAAGCGAACGTTTGTTTTGTAAACAATAAATGAGGTGATAGAATGGCGTCTGAACACATTGAACATAAGCTAGCCTTGCTGCCAGATGAGCCGGGCTGTTACCAAATGAAAAATATCAATGGCAAGATTATTTATGTCGGGAAAGCCAAGAATCTAAAAAATCGGGTGCGCTCGTATTTCAAAAGCAGTCACGATGGTAAAACCGCACGGCTGGTGGCGGAAATTGCTGACTTCGACTACATTGTCACTTCCAGCGATAAGGAAGCTTTTTTGCTTGAAATTACTTTGATTCAAAAGTGGCAGCCGTACTACAACATTAAGCTAAAAAAAGGTACCGGTTATCCCTACATCAAAATCACCAATGAACGTGATCCCAAGTTGGAGCTCACCGGTGACGTCAAGAAAGACGGCGCCTATTATTTTGGCCCATATCCTAATGTCTATGCCGCGCAAGAAACCATTCACTTCCTGCAAAAAGTCTATCCGCTGCGCCGCTGCAATGGTTTCCAAGGCCGGCCGTGCCTGTATTATCACATGGGCCAGTGTCTCGGCGCTTGCTGGCGGACGGTACCAGAGGAAGAGTATGCCGCCCAAATTGCCAAGATTCGCAGCTTTTTGGATGGTAACACCGGCCGGGTGAAGCAAGAGCTGACGCAAAAGATGGAAAACGCGGCCAAGAAGCTTGAATTTGAACGTGCCGCAGAGCTCCGTGATCAGCTGCACTACATCGAAGTCACGGTAGAAAAGCAAAAAATCATTTCCACCGACCGCACCCAGCGTGATGTCTTCAACTTCTACATGGACAAAGGCTGGATTTCGATTCAGATTTTCTTCATTCGCCAAGCGCGGCTGATGAAGCGGGAATCGCGGCTATTTCCGATTGCCACCACGGCCGAAGAAGAATTTGAAACCTTTATTTTGCAGTTCTATGATCGCAAGAACAACGTCAAACCTAAGGAAATTCTCGTGCCCAGTGGCCTTGATAACGATGTCCTAGAGCAAGTGCTTGAAGTGCCAGTGCGGACGCCGCAACGCGGGGAAAAGCGGGCCTTGATGGAATTGGCGGCCAAAAACGCGAAAATCAAGTTGGATGAAAAGTTTCGTTTGCTGGAGCTGGATAACCGCACCACGGTCGGCGCCCAAAACGAGATTTTTGCCGCTCTCGGCTTAGCGCCGGGGCATGTGATTGAGGCCTTCGACCATAGCCACATCCAAGGTACCAACCCAGTGTCTGCCATGGTGCAATTCGTCGATGGCCGGCCCGAGAAAACGAATTACCGCAAATACAAGCTGGCCGAAGCAGAAAACGAACACAGCGCGGATGAAGTGGCCAACACCTATGAAGTGATTAGGCGACGCTACAGTCGGCTGTTGAAGGAGCATGCCGCGATGCCGGATTTGATTCTGATGGATGGGGGCGAAATCCAGATGAATGCCGTCAAGGACGTGCTGGAAAACGAGTTAAACTTGGCGATTCCCGTGGCGGGGATGGTGAAGAATGATAAGCATAAAACCGCCCGCTTGCTCTATGGCGATTTTGACGCGCCGATTGATTTGGATCCGAAGTCCCAAGGGTTTTATTTGCTGGAACGGATTCAAGAGGAAGTGCATCGCTTCGCGATCACGTTCCACCGCCAGCTGCGCAACAAGAATTCGTTGGCGTCGCGCTTGGAAACCATTCAAGGGGTGGGGCCCAAAACCCGTTCCAAGCTGCTGCGCAAGTTCAAAACGATGAATGGCATCAAAGCCGCTTCCATGGAAGATTTGCAAGCGGCCGGCGTGTCCAAAGCCGTGGCGCAGGCCATTAAACTATCGCTGTAATCTAGCGCGACTGCATGCAGTCGCGTTTTTTGCTGCTTTCGTTTCTCTGGCAACCATGTTATTATGATGATATTAAAATGAGATTTAAATTATAAAACGAAAAGAGTGATGATCATGATGGCGATGCCGAATCATCCAAGCAGACAGCATCAAGTCGATCAGGACCGTGCTTATGACCGAGTTGCACCAAAGCCAGCTCACTGCCTAGCGTTGATTGCCGCCAGTCTGTTACTGGCCGGGGTATTGGGGTTGCTCTAATTAAACGAGTGGGTCCGCTGCCAGTGACAGCGGGCCCTTTTTGTTGGGCAGGGGCGGGCGCGCAGGCCGCACCGAGGACAAACACCCGCGCCAGGGTACAGAAAAATCCCTCACTGCCGCAGCAGTGAGGGACAAAGGGAACGTTAAGCTTCTTTTGCTTTTGGCCGCCAGAGGCCGAGGATGAGACCGGCAATAACGGTGCCGACAATTAGCGAGACGATGAAGCCTAGTTTTTGATCCGTTAGCGCTAAGGCCACGATACCGCCGTGGGGCGCTGGTACGTTGACCTTGAAGACTTGCGTCAAGCCGCCGGCAATCGCGGAGCCAATGACCGAGCTCCCAATGATGTGCAGTGGATCGGTGGCGGCGAAGGGAATGGCGCCTTCAGTGATAAAGGTCAGGCCCAAGACATAGTTGGACATGGCGGAGCTATGTTCCGTTTTGGTGAATTTTTGCGGGAACAAGGTTGCGGCCAAGGCAATGGCCAGCGGCGGAATCATCCCACCAATCATGACGGCAGCCATCCAGCGGCCGTCTTTGAAGCCAGAAGCCTGGTAAATCCCAATGGCAAAGGTGTAAGCCGCTTTGTTGAAGGGACCGCCCATGTCAATGCTCATCATCGCCGCCAAAATCACGCCGACGACGACGGCGTTACCAGTGCCCATCCCTTCAAGCCAGGCAATCAGCGCGCCATTCAAGAAGGCAAAAATCGGATTAACAATGAAGAACATGATCAGGCCGATCAAGGCTAAGCCAATGACTGGGTAGAACAAAATGGTCTTCAAGCCATCCAGCGAGCGTGGGACTTTAGCGAAGAGTTTCTTGAGGCCGACAATCATCCAGCCGGCGATAAACCCTGCGGCCAGGCCGCCGATAAACCCAGCCGGATTTTGTGCTTTGACAATTGAAGCGGAAGCCAAGGTGGCCATGTAACCGCCGACAAACCCAGGCATCAAGGCTGGACGATCACCGATTGATACGGCGATGTAAGCAGCCAAGACTGGTACCAAGAAGGAAAAGGCGTAGTTCCCTAAGTTATTGGTGAAAGTGAACCAACCAGACTGGGCGCCAAACGCATTTTCAAAGATGAAGGACAGCGCCATGATGATCCCACCGCCGACCACGAAAGGCAGCATGTTGGAAACACCGTTCATCAGGTCGGCATAAATCCTGCTCCAGGTACTCTTCTTTTCGTCATCATCCGCGTCGCTTTGCGCGCCGCCTTCAGCGTGGAAAATCGGGCCTTTTTCCGCCAAGGTGTCGTTGATTAATTCTTCCGGCTTCTTGATGCCGTCGATGACCGGGCGGTTGATTAGATGCTTACCGTCAAAGCGCGGCATGTCGACTTTCTTGTCGGCAGCGATGATGACGCCAACTGCCTTGGCGATGTCGGCTTTGGTTAGGAGGTGCTTCACGCCCTCAGAGCCGTTGGTTTCGACTTTGATGGCGACGCCCATTTTCTCGGCTTGTTCCTTAAGGGCGGCTTCAGCCATGTAAGTATGGGCAATGCCAGTGGGGCAGGCGGTGACCGCGACGATAAACGGCTTTTCTGCTGGCGTGGTTTCAACCGCGGCTGGGGCCGCAGCAGCTTCGGCGGCTGCCTCTTCAGCTTCTTTGGCTTCCTTGGCCGCTTGGGCATCAGCAAAGAGTTGCAAGACTTCATCTGGGGTAGTTGCTTCTTTGAGGGCAGCCACCAGCTTCGGGTTGATCAGCAGCGACGACAATGCGGCTAAGGCTTGCAGGTGGGTGTTGTTGGCACCTTCGGGAGCGGCAATCATGAAGAACAGGTGCACCGGCTGGCCATCTAAGGCATTAAAGTCGACGCCGGCGGCACTTTTGGCAAACAGCACCGTGGCGCGTTGAACGGCTTTGTCTTTGGCATGGGGCATGGCGATACCATCCCCGATGCCGGTGGTAGACTCTGCTTCACGCTTTTCAATGTCGGCTTGATAGAGTTTGGCATCATCGATAATGCCTTCATCAGCGTACTTGGTGACCATTTCGGTGATGGCCGCCGCCTTGGTGGTGGCCTTGAGGTCCATGATCATGACATTTTTGAGTAGTAAGTCACGAATATCCATTTAGATTTCCTCCATTGTGATGGTGGCGGCAACTTCAGCGATTTTAGCCTTGGTGGCTAAGTCTTGGGAAAAGGCAGTGGCACTGCCGCAGGCGATGCCGGCTTTAAACGCGGCTTGCGCATCGCCGGTTTGCATCAAGGTACCGGTGAAACCGGCGAGCATCGAGTCGCCGGCGCCCACCGAGTTGATCACTTGACCCGGAGCAACGGTGCCATGGTAGGCATGCTCGGCGGTGATCATCAGCGCGCCTTTGCCAGCCATGGAAACCAGGACATGCTGCGCGCCGAGCTTCAGCAACTTGCGCCCAGCAGTGACCACTTGCTGCAGATCTGTGTATTCGTCATCCCCGAATAAGGCGGCCAGTTCATGGTGATTCGGTTTGACGACGAGGGGATGATCAGGCAGCGTGTCGAGTAGCGCTTGGCCAGTGGTGTCAATGACAAACTCAGCTTCGGCCGCATGAATCATCGGAATGAGGTCGCGGTAGAAACTTGTCGGCAAACCTTGCGGGAGGCTGCCAGCCATAATCACGACATCCCCAGGTTGCAGGCGGGCTTTGAGGTCAGAGGTGAAGGCTGCGACTTCGGCCGCCGTAATCTGCGGCCCAGCTGCGTTAAGCTCAGTTTCGCTTTGCGCATGTAGCTTAACGTTCAGGCGCGTGGCTGCCGCGGTGGTGGTCAGGTGATGTGCGACTTGCAGCTGCGCCAGCTGGTCCTCAATGAACGCGCCAGTGAAGCCGCCGCTAAAGCCCAGCGCGGTGCTGGCAATACCCAACGCCTTCAAAATGCGACTGACGTTAATGCCTTTGCCGCCTGGTAGCATCACCGCTGAACTGAGGTGGTTAACCCGCCCCAGTTCAAGGTCAGGCAGGGCAATCACGTAATCGATTGACGGGTTGAGCGTAATCGAGTAAATCATGCATGAACCTCCTTGATATTGGTTTGATCTTCATAGTAGGTGGCAATGTCACCTAAAGCCGTGGTGAGAATGATGCCAGCCGAAATCGGGGCAAAGCGGGCGAAACTGACCTGGCCGAATTTGGTCGGGTCAGCCAAAATCACGGCCGTTTTGGCCTGCCTGATTGCAGCAGCTTTCACCGCGGCTTCTTCCTGATCCGGTGTGGTCAGCCCATACTTCAGGTGCACCCCGTTCGCGCCGATGAAAGCAAAGTCAAAGCGGCAGGCTTCCATTTGTTGCACGGTGGTGGCCCCAATCAGCGCCTTGGTCGTTGGTTTCACGCTGCCACCCAGCAGGCGGGTGGCGATGCCGTAATCCGCAAGCTGACTGGCATTATCAACGCCAGTGGTGACGACCGTGACTTCCCGCTCAGCAAGCAGGGGAATCATTTGCGCCGTGCTAGTGCCAGCATCAAGAAAAATCGTTTGGTGCGGCTTCAGCAATTTCACCGCGGCTTGGGCGATCTGCTGCTTTTCCAGCAGGGCCTGCGTGGCTTTTTCTTGGACGCTGAGTTCCACCAAGCTGGCATCGATGCGTTCAGCGCCACCATGAATGCGCCGAAGCTGGCCGGCACTTTCCATATCGGCGAGGTCGCGGCGGATGGTCGACTCAGAAGCGTCTAAAGCCGCCATCAGGGCTTGGGATTTGACCACTGATTGGCGGGTTAGCAGCGCTTGAATGTAGCGATGGCGTTCTTCTGTAAGCATTTTCTTCACCTCACAGCGCTTAGTATACTCGTCAAACGGTCAAAAGCAATACATAACGGTCAAAAACATTCAAATTATCGTCAATGTACGGTCACAAGCCGTCACACTAAAATTGTTCCCACAAATTTGTGGGAAGCCCTTTCATTGGTATGGTCCAAAATGGTAAACTAGATTCGAAAAGGGGGACGATACTCATGGGAAAACTAGGCGTTTCAGTTTATCCAGAACGATCGACTTATGAAAAAGATGCCGCATACTTGGATTTAGCGGCGCAATACAAATTCAAGCGCGTCTTCACCTCGCTACTTGAAATCAAAGGCGACCAAGACGCAGTGGTGAACAATTTCAAGAAGGTCATCAACCATGCCAATGCACTCGGCATGGAAGTGATGGTCGACATCAACCCGGCACTGTTCAAGCAGCTCGGGGTGACTTACGACAACTTGGCGTTCTTCCACGACCTTGGGGCCTGGGGCGTGCGCCTGGATGAAGGCTTCACCGGCGCCGAAGAAGCCCGGATGACGCGTAATCCTTATGGCCTGAAGATTGAAGTCAACATGTCACAAGGCACCCACTACATCGACAACATTATGGCGTTTTCACCTGATCGCAATAACTTACTGGGGTCGCATAATTTCTATCCGCATCGCTTCTCCGGTTTGGGTCAGGCGTTCTTTGAGCAAGCCACGGCGCTTTACACCCAGTACCGTTTGAACACGGCGGCTTTCATTACGTCACAGGCTGCCACCTTCGGCCCTTGGCCAACCCAAGATGGCCTGTGCACGCTGGAATCGCACCGGAACTTGCCAGTGGAGACGCAAGTGAAGCACTATCAGTTGATGGATACCATTAATGATGTCATTATTGCTAATGCTTATGCCAGTGAAGCCGAATTAAAGGCGGCACATGACGCCTTCTTCGCTGCTTACCCCGTGATTAAAGTGGTGCCAGCAGCGGACATGACGCCTTTGGAGCACACCGTGATTTTTGACAATGATCACAGCTATCGCGGTGATCGTAGCGAATATCTGCTGCGTAGCACCATGACGCGGGTGAAGTACCGGGATCGCGACTTCCCGGCGCACAACACCAAGCCGATTACGCGCGGGGATGTGCTGATTGATAACGAGGGCTTTGGCCAATACAAAGGGGAAACCCAAATTGCTTTGCAAGACATGCCCAATGATGGGCGGGTGAATGTGATTGGCCACCTTCACCCTGATGAGGCGTTCCTCTTGAGTTACCTGAAGCCTTGGAGCGGGTTCAAATTTGAGGAAGCCACCCTTTAATTCTTAGAGGTGAGCATGATGGTGACCATCAAACACGAAATGGTGCAGTTGACACCGAGTTTGCCGTTCAAGTTCTATGCCAAAGATCCACATAAGACGGCCATTGCGCCGCATTGGCACCGCGGTTTAGAGCTGAATTGGCTGGTGTCTGGCGGACCGTTGACAGTCGTTCAAAATGGCGTCACGTCGATTTTTCACGCTGGCGCCATGTGGACCGTCGACTCGCGGGTGGTGCACGCCTCGCAAAGCGGCGGTGTGCCCGTGCAAGAATATGGCATCATCATCGATCCGACATTTTTGGAATCCGTGTTGCCTGATAGCGTCAACTGGCACTTTACCTTGCAAGGGCCACCTGAGCCTCCGGCGCCGGCTTATGCGGCTTTGCAGGCGGCCTTTGCCGCGTTGGCCAAACCGATGACGGCACCTCTGACGCCGGTGAGCCGGCTGGAGGCGCTGAGTGCGTTTTACCAAATGCTGGCGCTGCTGGCCACGCATTTCACCGCGGTGAAGGCCACGCCGGTGGTGCGCGTCAATGCGCCCCTGGTGGATGAAGCTATGGCGCTGATCGATCAGCAATATGCCGAGCCGGTCAAAATCAGTCAACTGGCGGCCCAGCTACACACCTCGGTCACCACCTTAGGCAACCAGTTTCAGGCCACGCTGAAGCAATCGCCGAATCAATATCTGCAAGAGGTGCGGTTGATGAAAGCGCGGGAGCTGCTTCTCACCTCTAACAAACCGATTGAGTACGTGGCGATGGCCAGTGGCTTCGGCAATTCCCGGAGCTTAGCCCGGAATTTCAAACGCTGGAAGGGGTTAACCCCGAGTGCCTATCGGGCAGCGTACAAGCGGTATCACCAAAATGACCGCATTTACTTTGAAAATTAACCCCTCGCCAAGGCAGCTGGCCGTTACACTATAGTCGTCAGCCAAATCAAATCGACTCCGCGGTGCCTGGACAGCCTGCGGGGTCCTTTTTTTTTCAGCTGCTAACTTGATGCAAATCAAGTGGGTTCGTTGCTAGATGGCGTATACTATAGGTAAAAGCGAGGTGGGTAAGATGCATCAACACGAAGCAGAAGATTGTGTGCGGCTGGTGCCAATTTTTCAGGCGCTTGACCCAAACGATGTGGCTCAAGTGGCTAAACTGGTGCGCGACCGGCAGTATGCCGCCGGCGAGACGCTGTTTGCGGCAGGGACCGCGGCGGATGCTTTGATGATCATTGCCCATGGTCAAGTCAAAGTCACCCAAACCCTGGCCAGTGGCCGGGAGCAATTATTGCGCGTACTGGGGCCAGGTGAGTTTGATGGCGAGGCCGTCCTGTTCACCCCGAGCGAGCGCACCACCAGCGGCGTGGCCTTAACGCAGGTGGTGGCGTGCACCATTAGTCGTCAGGACTTCCAGCAGTTGTTAAAAAAGACCCCAGCGCTAGCGCTGAACATGCTCAATAGCCTCGGTGAACGCGTGGTGCAGTTAGAGGCCCAAACGACGGCTGCCAATGTGGCCAGCGTCAGTGAACGCCTCGCTGGCTACTTGGTGGAAACCAGCGCCGCGCTTGGCCAGGCTCATTTCACCTTGCCGCTGCAGAAAAAGGACTTGGCGGCGTACTTGGGCACGACCCCAGAAACCGTCAGCCGCAAGCTAGCGGCGTTTGAGCGCGATGGCCTCATCAAGCAAACTGGCCGCAGCCAAATTACGATTTTAGATAGTGACGACCTGAGTTTGGTCGAATAACGGCGCAGGCCGTTATTTTTTTGGTCTCGTCGGCATGGGATAGGACAGAAATTGGTATAATAACGATAATGAAAGTCATGCAGGCGGTGAACGAGTCGCTGCTTCGAGTCCCGGCGTGACGAGCGCTGGTGCCCGCAGGTTGATATAGTGGTAAAAGCTACTCGTCGCACTAAGCCCGCCAACCTTCGCAGCCTGGCTGTATTGCACTTTGGAGGCAGAACCCGTATGATTGACGTTTAGTAGTAGACGTTCGCGTTGGCGCTTGGCGCCAGTTCGGTATAAGGAGGAGCACATGTTTGTCGATCAGGTGACAGTGGAAGTTGAGGCCGGTAAAGGCGGCGATGGGATGGTGGCGTTCCGCCACGAAAAATTCGTCCCGTTTGGCGGGCCAGCCGGCGGCGATGGCGGCCACGGTGGCAGCATCGTGCTTTATGTGGACCCAGGGTTGCGCACGTTGATGGATTTTCGCTATCAACGCCATTTTCATGCCAAAGCTGGTGGCAACGGGCAGGGTAAGCAAATGTATGGCCGCAAAGCGGAAGATATTCGCCTGGCAGTCCCAGCCGGCACTGCGGTTTACGATGCCGATACCCATACTCAAATCGGGGATCTCACCCATAACGGGCAGGAACTCGTGGTGGCCAAAGGCGGGCGTGGCGGGCGCGGCAACGTTCATTTTGTGTCGCCAAAAAACACGGCCCCAGAAATCGCGGAAAATGGCGAACCAGGTCAGCATCGCTATGTCACCTTGGAGCTCAAGGTGCTGGCCGATGTCGGGCTCGTCGGCTTCCCGTCAGTGGGTAAATCCACCTTGCTGTCGGTGGTGACTTCCGCCAAGCCGAAGATTGCGGCTTATCAGTTCACGACCTTAACCCCAAACTTGGGGATGGTGCAACTGGATGACGGCAGCGATTTTGTCATGGCCGATTTGCCAGGGTTGATTGAAGGGGCCTCGACTGGGGTCGGGTTGGGCTTCCAGTTCCTGCGCCATGTGGAGCGGACCCGGGTGATTTTGCATCTGGTGGAAATGGATCCCGAAAATGGACGCGAACCGCTGGATGATTACCATCAGATCCGGCAAGAGCTGGAGACTTACGACGATACGATTTTGGCGCGGCCGCAGCTCGTGGTCGCCACCAAGATGGATTTACCTGGCGCCAGTGAGCGGTTTGCGACCTTTAAGCAAGCCTTGCTTGATGAAGGCGTGCAGGCCAAGGACATCTATGCCATCTCCAGCATCACGCACGATGGGGTCAAGCCACTGATGCAAGACACCGCCAAAGCCTTAGCTTCGGCGCCGGTCTTCACCCCGAAGGCCACGGCGGAACAGGCGGATTATATTTACAAACCAGAAGAGCAGGCAGTCACTGTGACGCGCGATGCAGATGGCACCTTTATTTTAGGCGGCACCAAAGTCGAGCGCTTATTCAAAATGGCTAATTTGGATCATGATGATGGGGCCTTACGGTTTGCCCGGCAGCTGCGGAGTCTCGGCGTTGATGATGCGCTACGGGAAGCCGGCGCGCAAACCGGCGATTTGGTGGCCATCGATGATTTCACCTTTGAATTTGTTGAATAACTAAATGGATTGACAGGCTTGAACAATAGGCGGGGATATCATGGAAGCAAGCGGGCAACGCCGGTACATTGGCGGCTTTGATGGCCTGAGAACCCTCGGAGTGTTAGGCGTGATTTTGTACCATTTGCGGCCAGACTTATTTCAAGGCGGCTACTTGGGGGTTTTGATTTTCTTTGTCATCTCGGGGTATCTGATCACTGACGGACTGTTGCGGGCACACGCCCAAACAGGCCGCTTTGCGGTGCGCAGGTTTTGGCTGAAGCGCATCAAACGGCTGTACCCAGCACTTTTGACGGTGCTACTAGCGGCTAGTGCTTACATCGGTTTATTTGCCCGTGATTTACTCGTTGACTTGCACAAAATTGTGCTGGCAAACTTGGCGCTGGTTTATAACTGGTGGCAAATTGCGCATGGCCAGTCTTATTTTCAGCGCTTTGCCCAAAATGAATCGCCCTTTACCCACTTGTGGACCTTGTCGATTGAAGGGCAGTTTTATCTGCTCCTGCCACTTTTGTTGTGGGTCGTCCTCAAGGTACTCCCGAAAAATCGGCAGCGCTTCGCTGCTGTGTTGACGCTGGCGTTGATCAGTGCCGGCTGGATGGCGGTTTTGTTTCACCTGCAGCCGGCCGGTGCGGATCCTAGTCGGCTTTATTACGGCACGGATACCCGCATTTTTGCTTTGCTACTGGGCACGAGCCTCGCCTTTGCCTGGCCGAGCGCTAAACTGGCTAGTCATTTGCCAAGTACTGGCCGCTGGCTGCTCGATGGGGTCGGGACGCTTGCCGTGTTGGGGATGGGGCTCAGCATTTTCTTTATGAATGCTGAAAGTGCCTTTTTGTATCAGGGCGGCATGTTTCTGTTCACTGTTCTGGCGCTGCTTTTGACCGCGGTGGTGGCGTCACCTGCCACGCTGTGGGGGCGCCTGCTGTCTAATCCGCTATTCCACTGGATTGGCACTCGGAGCTATGGTTTGTATATTTACCAGTTCCCCGTAATGATTTTCTGGGAGAATCGCTTTCGCAACATCGCCGACCATCCGCTTTTGTATCCGGTGATTGAGTGTGCGATTATCGTGCTGCTCAGCGAGCTTTCCTATCATTTCATTGAAAAGCCAGCGCGCCAGTTCACTTGGGGTCAGGCACAGGCGCATCTGCGCCACCAGTGGCAACTGTTTCGGCAGCACCACTTCCGCTTCAAGCAAGTCAAACTGCTGACAGGGCTCGCGATCGCGCTGCTGGGGGTGGCCGCTTTGGTGCAGGCACCTTTCGTCAAGCCGCAAGCGGCGGCGCCCGAAGAAGTGCACCTGAAGGCGAGCGAGGAAACCAAGGCGCAGCGCAAGGCCGATGAAAGGCGCGCCAAAAACGCCATTAAAGCGCAGGCTTCCAGCCAGGCTCAGCCGTCGAGCCAATCTACCAGTGCGACTGCTGATCAGCTAGGGGTGAACGCCAGTTTTGAACGGTTTGGCATCACCCAAACGGCGCTGCAAGCCGCTCAGCATGTGACGGTCACCGCGATTGGCGATTCCGTACTGCTAGGGGCCCGGCCGACGTTGATGCAGCTCATGCCGAATGCCTTTATCGATGGCAAAGTGGCCCGGCAAATGGTCGATACTATTCCTTTGGTTAAGGATTATGCCCGCCAAGGCTTGCTGGCGGATAAGGTTTTGATTGCCTTAGGGACGAATGGCTCGTTTCGGGCCAGCGACTTGGCGGCAATGATGCAAGCCATTGGCCCGAAACGGCAGGTGTATTGGGTCAATGTCCAAGTGCCGACGCGGCCGTGGCAAGGCGTGGTCAACCAATTGCTGGCCAAGGAAGCTAAGCACTACCCGAATTTGACCATCATTGATTGGCATGGCTATGCCAAAAAGCATGAGGATTGGTTTTATCATGACCTGGTTCATCCCAACCAAGTCGGGGTCAAATATTACGCGGCTTATCTGACTTCCGCGCTTGTGCTAAACTGATAACGACACTTTTGGACCCATAGTTAGGATGAAGCAGACATGGAACTTTTATTTTTAGGCACTGGCGCCGGTTCGCCATCGAAAACCCGCAATGTGACCAGCACTGCGTTGAAGCTACTGGATGAGCGCAATGAGGTCTGGCTTTTTGATTGCGGCGAAGGCACTCAGCATCAGATCTTGAAAACCACGATTCGCCCGCGCAAAGTGACCAAAATTTTTATCACGCACCTCCATGGCGATCACCTTTTCGGCCTACCAGGCTTTTTGGCCAGCCGCGCTAATCAAGGGGGTGAGGCGCCGCTGACAATTTATGGCCCGGAAGGCATCGACCGCTATGTGCGCACCAGTTTGCAGGTGAGTCAGACCCGGTTGCCTTATCAGCTCAAGTTCGTCATTCTGAAAAATCCTGGCGTTCTGTTTGAAGATCAAACTTTCAAGGTCAGTTTTGGCCTGCTCAATCACCGCATTAACAGCTTCGGCTTTCGGGTGGAAGAAAAACCGCATCCTGGTGAGTTGCTCATCGATCAGGTGCGCGCCGCTAAAATTCCTGAAGGCCCGCTGTACGCCAAACTCAAGGCTGGCGAAACCATCACCTTACCAGACGGGCGCCAGTTTGACGGCCACGACTTTATCGGCGCCGCCAAGCCGGGGCGTATTGTGGCGATTTTTGGCGATACGCGCAGTACCGACCGGGAATTGCCAATCGCGCAAGATGCCGATGCGATTGTGCATGAAGCCACCTTTGGCCCAGAAGAAGCATCGCTGGCTCGCCAATATTATCATTCCACGAATATTCAGGCGGCGCGCCTGGCGAAAGGCGCCCATGCCAAGCAGCTGCTGTTGACGCATATATCGGCGCGTTACTTAGGGAAAAATGCCCTGATGCTGCAAACGACAGCGCAGCAGATTTTCCCGGCGACGCGGCTGGTGCATGATTTTGACGAAATTCCAATCCCTTTTGCCCAAGGAGGCCCGAACAATGAAACGCTTAGCTAATCAAACGGTAGTGGTAACTGGCGGCTCCAGCGGTCTTGGCCGCGCCATTGGCCTCGAAGCAGCCAAACAAGGCGCCACCGTGGTCTTCTTGGCCCGGCGTAAGGACCGCTTAGTGGCGGCGCAAGCCGAAGCCACGGCCTTATCTGGCCAGCCGGCTTTCGCTTTTGTCTGCGATGTGGCTGATCCAGTGGCGATTGAAGCTGTGGTCGCGCGCATCAAACGCGACGTCGGGCCGGTGGATGTCCTGGTTAACGCGGCGGGTTTTGGCCACTTTGAAGACGCCTTGGCAACGCCCATGGCCACTACTGAAAAAATGTTTCGAGTGAATGTGCTGGGAATGCTGTACATGACCCAGTTAATTGGCCGCGAGATGATTGACCAGCATCATGGGCATATCATCAACATCGCGTCGATGGCAGGCAAAATGGCCACGCCAAAGTCAGCCATTTACTCAGCTACCAAGTTTGCCGTGGTGGGCTATAGTAACGGGTTGCGCCTAGAACTCAAACCGTTCGGCGTGCGGGTGACGACAGTTAACCCCGGTCCCATCAACACCGACTTCTTCACCGTGGCGCAGGCCAATGACTACCTCAAACGGGTGAACTTCATCGTCTTGGATCCAGTCAAGTTGGCCCAGCGGATTGTCTGGAGCTTCCACCGCCCAGTGCGCGAAATTAACGCCCCTTGGGTGATGGCGGCGGCCGCGAAGTTCTATGACTTGGCGCCTCATGTCGGCGATTTTCTGGCCGGCGGATTGTTTAATCAAAAATAGGAGAATCGCTCATGAAAAATCAACAACGGTTAATTGTCGGCCTGGTGCTGGCATTGGTTTTGATCATTTTTGCCGTGCTCAATGGCCAAGGGGTCGACGTGAATTTCTTCGGCGCCCAGTTCACCTGGCCGCTGATTGTCGTGATTGTGGTGTCGGTGATCATCGGCGCCGTGATTACGTTCTTGGTGTCCACCACCGGGCTTTCAAAGATGAAAAAAGAGCTCAAGTCCGCCCAAGCTGCTGAGGCCGGCGCGGCGGAAGCGCAAGCCAAGGCGGTTAAAGAAGCGACTGCTGATTTAACTGCCCAAGTAACGGCTTTGCAAAAGGAGTTGGCCGCGGCTAAAGCGCCAACTGAAGATTCACAGGGTTAATGTGGTTGCCAGTGTCCATTCGGATGCTGGTTCTTTTTTGGCGTCCGCGGGCTTGGCTGGGGCGGCGCCGGGGCACAGTGGGCCGGCTGCGGGGCCGGGCCGAGCCAAGGTCTCGGTCCTCAATCTGGAGCCTCGACTCGCTACGCTCGCCCCCGAGTCTCCAGATTGTCCCCGAAAAAAGGGTGAGCCTGCCAAAAGCGCAGTCTCGCCCTTTTTTTCGTTTCGCTGCTGGACCGCCGCGCCCCTCTGCCGCCCTAGCCACCACCAAAACCTGCGGGCGCAACCGCAATTGCGCTAGGCGGTTTTCATTGCCTTGCCAGTCAGCAGTTGACTAGACTAAAGAGGAAGCTCAGGCTAAAGACTGATTTTGCTGTTTTGACCATTTTTGACCTTTACGGCATTTAGCCTGATTGTTACACTGAAAGCGACATAAACGTTTGATCAGGAGGCCACAATATGAACCCAGATAATTTAACCCAAGCCGTCACCGAAGCCGTGGCAGCGGCGCAGCAAATTGCCCAAGTGCGGCATCACCAAGAAATTGATATTCCGGAATTAATTAAAAGCATGGTCCAGCCAAACGACTTTGGTGCCCAGCTGTTCCAAGACGCTGGCATCAACCTCGACGGACTGAATGCTGTGATTGACCAGGCGATTGATCAGGCGCCAGTCGTCGAAGGTGCGTCCGCATATGGCCAGAACATGAGCCAGAACCTCTACCAACTCTTTCAAGATGCCGATAAGGTGAAAGGTCAGCTGGGCGACGAGTTCATCGCCACCGAAGATGTGTTGCTGGCCTTATTTGATCAGCCGTATAACGTCCTCACCAAGTACCTGACGGATCAAGGCGTCACCGCCAAAAAGTTCCGGCAAGTGGTCGACAAGGCCCGCGGCGGCGCCAAGGTGACGAGTAAAACCGCCGAGAACAACTACAAGGCGCTGCAAAAGTACGGCACGGACTTAGTGAAGGAAGCGCGCTCTGGCAAAATGGATCCCATCATTGGCCGGGATGACGAAATTCGCGATGTGATTCGGATTTTGTCGCGGAAAACCAAGAACAATCCAGTGCTGATTGGGGAGCCAGGGGTCGGCAAAACTGCCATTGTCGAAGGGCTGGCCCAGCGGATTGTCCGCAATGATGTGCCTGATAACTTGAAGAACAAATCTATTGTCTCGCTTGATATGGGTAGTTTGCTGGCTGGCGCGAAGTACCGCGGCGATTTTGAAGAGCGCTTTAAGGCAGTGCTCAACGAAGTTAAAAAAAGTGAAGGCCAAATTCTGCTGTTCATTGACGAAATTCACACCATCGTCGGGGCGGGGAAGGCCGAAGGGGCGATGGATGCCGGCAACCTCTTGAAGCCCATGCTGGCGCGCGGTGAATTGCATTTGATTGGGGCCACCACCTTAGATGAATATCGTGAAAACATCGAAAAAGATAAGGCTTTGGAACGCCGCTTCCAGCGGGTGCTGGTGCAGGAGCCAACGGTGGCAGATACGATTTCGATTTTGCGGGGGCTCAAGGAGCGCTTTGAAATCTTCCATGGCGTGCGCATTCACGATTCGGCCTTGGTTGCGGCCGCCACGTTGTCCAACCGTTACATCACTGACCGGTATTTGCCGGACAAGGCGATTGATCTGATTGACGAAGCCTCGGCGAACATCAATGTCGAGATGAATTCGCGGCCGACAGAGCTGGATGTGGCGGAGCGCAAGCAAATGCAGCTGGAAATCGAAGCCCAAGCGTTGAAGAAAGAAACCGATCCGGCTAGTCAAAAACGCCTAGCGCAAGCGCAAGCCGACTTGGCAAACTTGAAGGAAGAAACCAACAAGCTCAAGGCTCAGTGGGATGCGGAAAAGCAAGATATCAACCAGTTGAACGAGAAGAAAGCCGAAATCGACAAGGCCAAACATGATCTGGAGGACGCCCAGAGTCGTTATGATTTGGAAGCGGCGGCGCGCCTGCAGCATGGCACGATTCCAGAACTGGAAAAAGAGCTTCAGCAACTGGAATCCACAGATCGGCCTGACAGTTGGCTCGTCCAAGAATCGGTCACCGAAAACGAAATCGCCGCGGTGATTTCACGCCAAACCGGCATTCCGGTGGCCAAACTGGTCGAAGGCGACCGTCAGAAGCTCCTGCATTTGCCAGAGAAACTCCATCAACGCGTGATTGGCCAAGATGAGGCCGTCGATGCGGTGGCAGATGCGGTGCTGCGCTCGCGTGCCGGGCTGCAGGATCCTAGCCGGCCGCTGGGGAGTTTTCTGTTCCTTGGCCCCACTGGGGTCGGGAAAACAGAGCTGGCCAAATCGTTGGCGGAAGATCTCTTTGATTCTGAAAAGCATATGGTGCGCATCGATATGTCCGAATACATGGACAAGATTTCGGTTTCCCGGCTGGTCGGTGCTGCGCCAGGTTATGTGGGCTACGAAGAAGGCGGCCAGTTGACCGAAGCCGTGCGGCGCAATCCGTACACGATTGTCTTGCTGGACGAAATCGAAAAGGCGCATCCTGACGTCTTCAACATTTTGCTGCAGGTCTTGGATGACGGCCGGTTAACCGATAGCCAAGGACGCACCGTTGATTTCAAAAACACGATTATCATCATGACCTCCAATCTTGGCTCTGAAGCCTTGCTGGATGGCATGGCTGATGACGGCACCATCACCGAAGCCGCGCATCAGGCCGTACTGGCCCAAGTGCGGACGCACTTCAAGCCTGAGTTCTTGAACCGAATCGATGACATCATCATGTTCAATCCGCTGCGCTTAGCCGATGTCGAAAAAATTGCCGTCAAGGATCTGGCTCAACTTAGTAAGCGGCTGGCGGATCAAAATATCCAGCTGACGGTGACCCCAGCGGCCCAGGAATGGCTGGCGCATAAAGGCTACGAGCCTGCCTATGGCGCCCGGCCGCTGCAGCGCCTGATCACCACAGCTATCGAAACGCCGCTGGCCAAGCAGTTGATTGCCGGCACGATTATGCCGGATAGCACCGTCGAAATTGGCGTGAAGGATGCCGCGTTGACGTTTACCAGCCAGCCGGTCGGTGATGCAGCAAACAAGGCTGATTAAGTGCACCGCCTTCGAGCAAAAGTAGCCGCCGGCAGCGGTAAATAATCGACCGTCGCCCATGTTCTTGGTCAGTGACCTTGAGGCCGCCCATGCTTGCATCGAAGACGCTATGCCGATTGTCGATGCTGCTGGCACGCGCGTTTGGGTTTCCCGTTCCGGATGGCTGTTATTTTGCCATGGGGGAACGCGCACACAATTTTTAGCTGTTAAGGTCTTGCCTTGACGCCTGTTTTCTAGTATCATAAGTCATGCTGTGATAGCAAAAAGCTATCCAAGGCATCGGCCAGCGGCTTGCATTTTCCGCTGGGTTCGGTATAGTAGGTAAGAAATCTAAAACAAAAGGGGTTTTCCGCTCATGGCAGTTCCAGCACGCAGGACTTCAAAAACCAAGAAGCGTATGCGCCGCGGTCATATCAAGTTGAATGTGCCTAACTTGCAGTTCGACGCAGCGACCGGCGAATACCGCGTTTCACATCACGTTTCACCTAAGGGCTTCTACAAGGGTGCCCAAGTGGTTAAGAAGAGCGAAGACGCAAAAGCGTAATCACTCATGAAAGTGTTGATCAAGTTGATCAGCACTTTTTTTATGGATTGGCCAGACCTAGACTTTAAAACCAGGTGGCATGTTATAATGGTGGGGAAGCAAGATCACATGCCAACTGAACAAGGAGGAGCAACATGGCTGAAGAAGAAGCGTATTCGGCATATCTCAAACAATTGCAGCAGGTCGATTTACCACGGTGGACGGATTTGCCACAGTTTGATTTGTACATGGACCAGGTCGTGCAGTTCGTCAATGATATTGTCCAGCCGCTGGGGCTGGGCGAGCTGACCGCCACGATGGTGAATAACTATGTCAAAAAAGGCGTGATTACCCCGCCGATCAAGAAAAAGTACCAAAAAGGCCAAGTCGCCAACATTTTGATGATTGCGATTTTAAAGCCGGTGTTTGCGCTCGACACCATCGCTGCCGGCATTGATTACCAGCTGCAAGGCCGTGAGAAGCAACAAGCGTTTGATTCGTTCATCCTCGGCTTCATCACCGCGATTCAGCAGGCCAATTCCAGCTTCAGCGGCGAAGTCATGATTAACAAGATCAACAAGCAGGACACCCTGAATGTGCAAAGCGCGATGGTCGATTTGGCCATCAATGCCGTCCTGCAAAAAATGCTGGTGGAGGCGATGGTCAAAATGGTCACGCCTGAAGCCCCGAAGAAGAAGGCCTAAACGCGATGAAATTAACGATTCTGTCGACCAGTGACACGCATGGCTTTGTGTTGCCCACGAATTATGTCAAACGCAATCAAGATTTACCCTTTTCCTTAGCCAAGGCCAAAAGCACCCTTGACCAGCTGCGGCAGGTGGCGGCTGGCCCAGTGCTGACCATTGAAAATGGCGACTACCTGCAAGGCTCTTCGCTGGCTTATTATGCCGCACGCGTCAAGCACCAGCCAGCGTTGGAAACTGCGGCCTATAACGCGGTCGGCTATGATGCCGGAATTATCGGCAACCATGAGTTCAACTATGGCCGGGATTATTTGAGCACCGCGATTAAGACGCTGAATTACCCAGTACTGTGCGCCAATATTCTGGCTGGCGACGAGCCAGCGTTTGGCGCGCCGTATCAAATCTTTGAGAAGGCCGGCGTCAAAATCGCGGTGCTGGGGCTGACCACCAGTTATATCCCGCACTGGGAAGGCCTAGCGCATATTGCGGGCCTCGCCTTTAACGACGTGGTAGAAACTGCTCGCCAGTGGGTGCCCCGGCTGCGGGAACTCGCCGATGTGGTGGTGGTGGCATATCACGGCGGCTTCGAACGTGACCTGAAGACAGGGGAACCGACCGAGCGGCTAACTGGCGAAAATGTCGGCTATGAATTGACCCAGATTCCCGGGATTGATGCGCTGGTGACCGGCCATCAACATCGCGAAATTGCGGCGGTGGTCAATGGGGTGCCGGTGACGCAACCAGGTTATCGAGGCCAAGACGTTGGCGTGATCACGCTGGAGCTGACTGCCACCAGTACCGGTTATCAAGTGGTAGCAGGCAGCGGGACGGCGGCCTTGGCCCCGACTGGCGACCAACCGGCTGATGCGGCGGTCGTTAATAGTGTGGCCGCGGTGCAAACGGCGACAGAAGACTGGCTGGATTCGCCCCTTGGCCATGTGAAAGGCGATATGACCATCGCCGATCCGGCCGCGGCGCGGATTAAGGAGTCCGCCTACATCGAATTCATCAATCGCGTGCAAATGGCCGCCACCGGCACCGACATTGCCGGTACGGCGTTGTTTAACAACGAAGGCACGGGTTTTGCCTCAGAGATTACGATGCGAGATGTGGTCACCAACTACATCTATCCCAATACCTTGGCGGTGCTGAAGCTCTCCGGGGCGGACCTGAAAGCAGCGCTGGAGCAGGTGGCGGAGTTCTTCAGTCTCGATGATGGCCAACTGGTGGTGACGCCGCGCTTCCTCAAGCCGAAACCTCAGCTTTACAACTACGATATGTACGAAGGCATCACCTATACGCTGGATATTCGCCAGCCAGTCGGTCAGCGCGTCACTCAGCTGCTGTATCACGGTCAGCCGGTGGTCGCAGCCGGCACTTATGAGGTGACCATGAACTCGTATCGAGCCGCTGGCGGTGGCAATTATGCCATGTTTTCCCCGGCTAAAATTGTCCGCGAAAATCAAAAAGATATGACCGAACTGATTGCCGATTACTTGCAGGAACATCCAGAAATAACAGCTTCGGCCAATCAAAACTTTACGATTCAGGCTTAAAATGTGACAACTAGTCACTTTTTCCTTGTGCTTTGGGCGGGGCCAGCGTAGGCTATTCAGAGAAATAAATAAAAGGATGGTTGCTCATGAAAAAGTTCAAAACGACACTCCTCGCGCTCGGGCTGACCGCTGTGTTAGCCGGTTGTGGGAATAAGTTAACCACGACCAAACCGGTTTACAATAACTCGGGGATGGTCGCGGTGATCAAAGGGGATGCATCCGGTAAAACGGTGAGCTACAAAGCGCCCACCAAAACCGGTTCAGTGAAGGTACACAACGGTAAATATGTTGTGACCCTCCCAATGAGCACCAAAGCTCAAACCGTGACCCTGAAGGCGAACGGTCAGACAGCTACGACAAAAATCAAAGCAGCGACCGCCATTGGTACTTACAGCGTGGTTGCCGACCAATACAATCAGGCCTTAGTGATGACGGCGGTGCCGGCAGACACTTTAAAGGCCATGCAGGCAGCGCAAAAGCAAGGTACGCCAACCCAAGCGCAGATTGCCGCCATGACCCCTGCTCAGCAGCAAGCCCTGCTCAAGCAGCAACAAGAATTTCAGGCGGCTCTGACCAAGGCCAAGGCTGACGTGAAAGACCAGCAGCTGCCAGCCAAGGTGGAGGGGCTTAAGCAAGTGGTTAAAACCACTTCGAGCACGATGCGAGTGAATGTCCAAGATGGTGAATTGCTTTCTGCCACCTTGTCTGCCCCAGTGAAGGCCTTAAAAGGCTCGCAGAAGGACAATCAGTTCGGCATTGAATTTGGGCTGTTGGCCAATGCCTTAGGCGCCGATGCCCAAAAAGTCGGCACTCAGTTCCAAAAAGCCATTAAGGACCAAAACGGCTCGCAGACCACGATCAAAACCATCACCAGCAATGGGGTGAAGTTTGACGTTGGTTTCTCAGCCAGTGAATTGTTTATCTATATGACCAAGTAATTGAAAAATCGGGGTGATGACGGCATGGTCATCGCCCCGATTTTTGATTCAAAAAAACCTCGCTTTTCAGCGGGGTTCGAAGCTTAATTCGCTTTTTTATCAGTGGCAGTGCTATCAAAGTGTTTCATGATTGGCGGCAAGGCGAAGAGGATGATGACAAACAAAATTGACGTGATGCCAGCCATCTTGGGATCGTATGTCCCACCGCTCAAGGCACTGACCAGAAAGCCGACGACCTGACCTAAAATCACGCCCCAGACTAAAGTTGCTACGTAGCGCATAGAATCCCTCTTTTCTGATGTCAGTTTAACACGCTGAAAAGAAAAATGAAACTGACAAGGCCGTTTTCATTCTGGTCAGGCAAAATAACCCGCCGCCTCTGCGGAAACAGGTGGAGTCGGGTATAATGGCATTGAGGTGGCAACATGTTTACACATATTCAAGTTCAAAGCGCCAATTCCTTGCTTCAAAGCCCGTTGACTTTGGAGCAGATCATCACTGCTGCCAAGGACCGCGGCTTTTCGGCGGTCGGGCTCAGTGATGTCAATGTGGTGTATGGCATTGTCGATTTTTACCGACAAGCCACCGCCGCACACATCAAACCGCTGTTAGGCATGACGGTCGCCGTTGCTGACGCCCGTTTCTTAGTCGTGGCTGAAACCACCGCTGGGTATCATCAGCTGCTGCGGCTTTCGAGTGCCATCATGTTGCAATCTGAGTTGCCTAAACTGGCCGATTTGCCGGCTTTAACCGGGATGGCGGTGATTATACCTGGGGCCGATTTGCTCAGTCCAGCATTTGCCGAGCGCGGCTACACTGGGGTGGACCTGGTGGCGGCGTTGAAAGGCAAAAAGCCGGCGAGTTTGTATCTGGGCCTGACGGCGGGGGAGCTGGGCGGTTCTTTGCAGCAGTTTGCCGAGACGCAAAAACTGCCCCTTTTGGCTTTGAGCCAAGTCAGCTACCTCAATCCCACCGACGCGTTCACGCAGAAGGTGATGGCAGCGATTAAATCTGGCCAGCAGCTTAATTTTCGGGATCCGACTTTGATGGATGCCGGTCCTGATTGGCTGACCCCAGCTGATCAGGCCGCCGCACCTTTCGCGCAGTTGCCTGAAGCGCTGACTAACCTTGAAGCCCTAGTGGCGCGCTGTCAGGTGACCATTGAATTCAAGCAGCCGCAGCTGCCGCATTTTCCCACCCCGGACAACCAGCCAGCGGCATCGTATCTGGCCAGCCTGGCCCAAGCTGGTTTGACCAAGCGCATGGGGACGGTGCCACCCGACTATCAGAAGCGGCTCGCTTATGAGCTCAAAGTCATTGATGAAATGGGCTTTGCTGATTACTTCCTGGTGGTGTGGGATGTGATGAACCACGCCCATGAAGTCGGGATTATGACCGGTCCCGGGCGTGGTTCTGCGGCAGGCGCGCTGGTGGCCTATGCGTTGGCGATTACCGAAGTGGATCCGATTGAATACCATTTGCTGTTTGAACGGTTTCTCAATCCGGCCCGGGCGCAAATGCCAGATATTGATTTGGATATCCCGGATGATCGCCGGGGCGAGCTCATTCAATATGTCCATGACCGGTATGGGGATGACCACATGGCTCAAATCATCACCTTCGGCACGTTTGGCGCTAAGCAAGCCATTCGCGATGTGGCGCGGGTGTTTGGCCTCAGTCAATTTGACAGCAATAAGTGGAGCAATGCCATTCCTAGCCAGTTGCATATCAATCTGAAGCAAGCGTATGAGGATTCTCTGCCGCTGCGTAATCTCGTGGGGGATGCGCCGGAGAATCAGCGGCTGTTCCAAACCGCGCTGGCCTTGGAGGGGCTGCCGCGCCACTATTCCACCCATGCGGCTGGGATTGTGCTGGCGCAAGAAGTCCTGACTGACACCGTTGCCTTGCAAGACGGCGGCGATGGCATTGCCCAAACCCAAGTGACCATGGTCAATGTCGAGGCGTTGGGCCTGCTCAAAATCGACTTTCTCGGCTTGCGCAACCTCAGTCTGCTGGCCCGCGCCAGCAAGGCCATTGCGTATCAAACCAAGCAAGCGTTTGACCCTAAGCAAATCCCGCTGGATGATGCGGCGACCTTGCGGTTATTTGCGCGCGGGGATACCAACGGTGTGTTCCAGTTTGAATCGGCTGGGATTCGCTCGGTGCTCAAACGCCTGCAGCCCACGACTTTTGAAGATGTTGTGGCCACCAATGCCTTGTACCGACCAGGGCCAATGGAGCAAATCGATACCTTCATTCGCCGCAAGCATGGCCAGGAGCCCATCACCTACGCTGCCCCGGCTCTGAAGCCGATTTTGGCGCCAACCTATGGCGTCTTGGTGTACCAGGAGCAGGTCATGCAAGTGGCGAGCACCATGGGCGGTTTCAGTTTAGGCGAAGCCGATTTACTGCGCCGTGCGATGAGTAAGAAAAAAGCCGCCGTCCTGGCAGCTGAAAAAACGCGGTTCCTGGCCGGGGCCAAGGCTAAAGGCTACGATCAGGCGACCGCGGAAACGGTTTACGACTATATCGACCGCTTTGCCAATTACGGTTTCAACCGTAGCCATGCGGTGGCTTACAGCATGATTGCCTTTTGGTTGGCTTACATCAAAGTCCATTATCCGACGGCATTTTTCGCGGCGCTGATGAACAGCACGCTGAATAGTGGCCCTAAGCTGCGCCAATATGTGCAGGAGCTCAAACAGCGCAAAATCAAAGTGCTGGCGCCAGATATCAATCGCAGTGGGCTGGTTTTCCGCATAGAAGGCGCCAGTCTGCGCTTTGGCTTTTTGTCCATCAAGGGGCTGCGCCGGGACTTTGCCGATGCACTGCTGGCGGCACGCTCTGACGGGCCGTTCCGTTCGTTGCAAGATGTCTTCCAGCGGCTTGACCCCAAGTGGCTGAAGGCAGAACAATTCGCGCCGCTAGTAGCGGCGGGGGTATTTGATCAGTTTGATGACAATCGGGCGCAGGTTACTGCTAATCTCGCTGAGCTGATTGAAACCGTTAAGTTGGCTGGTAACGATGTGGGGTTGTTTGAAGCTTTTCAGCCCAAGCTGATTAAAGTGCCGCGGCAGTCAGCCACCGAGCAGCTCGACCAAGAAGCTGCCGTACTGGGCGTGTACTTGTCGGGGCATCCCGTGGATCGTTATCAGAACCAACTGGCACCGTTTTATCCGATTACGGCCACCACGGCGCTGCAAGGGCAAAAGCAAGCCACGGTGCTGCTGGTGATTCGCCGGATCAAACGCATTCGCACCAAGAAGGGGCAGGAAATGGCGTTCATCGATGGTCAAGATGCCAGCGGTCCGCTGAGCATCACGGTTTTTCCTAGTCTTTACCCGGCCATCAGTGAATTTAAGGTGGATCAGGTGGTGCTGGTGCAAGGCAAAGTCGAAGAGCGCGATGGCCTACAAATGATTGCCAACCAAATCGACTTGGCGGATCAGCTGGTGGCTAAACTCCCAGCGGCTAAGTTGTTCATTCAGTTGCATGACCAAACACCGGCCCAGCAAAAAGCGTTGCTGGCGCTGCTAGGCCAAATGACCGGGCCTATCCCGGTGATCACGGTGAATGCACAAACCCGTGAAAGCGTCATGCTCAATCGGCGCTACTGGATCGATGCCAGTGATGAAAACGTCGCCAAGATTAAGGGCCTGATGGGAGAAAAAAACGTTGTGCTCCAGCGGGTTGAGCGGGTTTCGGAAAAAATGGAAAATTCATAAGCAATAGGCGACATTTTTTCAGAAAAGTGATATGCTTAACAAGTGTTTGGGGGTTACCCCAAAAAGAAAATCATGAGGTGAAATGATGAAACGCATTGGGATTATGACCAGTGGCGGCGATGCACCCGGCATGAATGCTGCGGTGCGCGCGGTCGCTCGTAAAGCCATTACGGAAGGCCTTGAAGTCTTCGGGATCAACTACGGTTTCGCTGGCCTGGTTGCTGGCGATATTTTCCAAATCACACCGGCTGAAGTGAGTGATGTGATTCAGCGCGGCGGTACCATGCTGTATTCTGCACGTTACCCTGAGTTTGCTCAGGAACCCGTTCAACTGAAGGGGATTGCCCAACTGAATAAGTTCGGCATCGATGCTTTGGTGGTTATCGGCGGCGACGGTTCTTACCACGGCGCTTTGCGGCTGACCGAACATGGCTATAATGCCATCGGCCTGCCAGGCACGATCGATAACGATATCCCGTACACCGACTTTACGATTGGCTTTGACACCGCGGTTAACACCGCCTTGGATGCCATCGATAAGTTGCGTGACACCGCTGCTTCCCATGAACGGACCTTTGTGGTTGAAGTCATGGGTCGCAACTGCGGCGACATCGCCATGTGGGCCGGTGTGGCTGGCGGCGCAAGCGACGTCATCATCCCAGAACACGACTACGACATCGAAAAAGTCGCTGATCGTTTGCGTTCTTCCCGTCAGCGCGGGGAAAAGCATGCCATCATCGTGCTGGCCGAAGGTGTCATGACTGCCGCTGAATTTGCTGACAAGCTTGGCAAGTACGGCGACTTCCAGCTGCGCGCGACCACGATTGGCCACGTTCAGCGCGGTGGTTCACCAACCGCTAAGGACCGGGTTTTGGCTTCCGAAATGGGCGCCTATGCGGTTGAACTGTTGATGGCAGGCAAAGGCGGTCTGGCCGTTGGGATTCAAAACAACAAGTTGGTTAACCACGCGATGACCGATTTGTTCAATTCCAAGCATGAAAGTCAGCTTTCTCTTTACAAGCTGGCTTCTGACCTGGCTTACTAGTCTCGTTTTACTTTAATTGTGTTAATTCTGGCGTAAAAGTCGGCATTAAAAATTGTCAAAGGAGCGATTTTACATTATGAAAAAAACCAAGATCGTTAGCACGCTCGGTCCGGCCAGCAACACGACGGACATCATCGTTAAGCTGATCCAGGCGGGGGCCAACGTATTCCGGTTTAACTTCTCTCATGGGGACCACGAAGAACACTTGGCTCGCATGAATATGGTTCATGAAGCTGAAAAGATCACCGGCAAGACAGTTGGGATCATGCTTGACACGAAGGGTGCTGAAATCCGGACCACGGTTGAGCACACTGACAACGGCAAGATTGAATATCATACTGGCGATGTGATGCGGATTTCGATGGACGCTAGCCTCGAAGGAACCAAAGAAAAAGTCGCTGTCACCTACCCAGGTTTGTATGACGATACCCACGTTGGCGGCCATGTGCTGTTCGACGATGGTTTGATTGATGTTTTGATCACCGAAAAGGACGAAGCCAACCGCGAACTGGTCTGCACCGTGCAAAACGACGGTGTCTTGGGCAGCCGTAAAGGTGTCAACGCCCCTGGTGTTTCCATCAACCTGCCAGGGATTACCGAAAAAGACGCCGATGACATTCGTTTCGGCTTGGACAATGGGATCAACTTCATTGCTGCTTCCTTCGTTCGTAAGCCTCAGGACGTGATGGACATTCGCGAATTGCTCGAAGAAAAGAACGCCCTGAACGTTCAGATCTACCCAAAGATCGAATCCCAAGAAGGTATCGACAACTTTGACGATATCCTGAAGGTTTCCGATGGTTTGATGGTTGCTCGTGGCGACATGGGGGTTGAAATTCCATTTGAACATGTGCCAATCGTTCAGAAGACTTTGATCCGCAAGTGCAACGATGCTGGTAAGCCAGTCATCACTGCGACCCAGATGCTGGATTCCATGCAAGAAAACCCACGCCCAACGCGTGCTGAAGTCAATGACGTGGCTAACGCGGTCTTTGACGGCACCGACGCGACGATGTTGTCTGGTGAATCCGCTAACGGTGAATACCCAGTTGAATCCGTTGCTGCGATGGCACGGATCGATGCTTACATCGAAGACCAGATCACCAAAGAAGGCGGCTACGCTGAACGCGACTACGCCAACGCTTCTGTGACTGAATCCGTTGGGGTTGCTGTTGCCCGCACCGCTAAGAAGCTGGGCGTGAAGACCATTGTGGCGGCTACCAACTCTGGCTACACCGCACGCATGATCTCCAAGTACCGTCCAGATGCTGACATTTTGGCCATCACCTTCGACGAAAAGACCCAGCGCGGCTTGACCATCAACCGCGGCGTCTTCCCAATCGTTGCTGATCGTCCAAACAGCACCGACGAAATGTTCGACTTGGCCACCAAGAAGGCGCAAGAACTCGGCTTTGCTGAGGAAGGCGACTTGATCTTGATCACTGCCGGCGTACCGGTTGGTGAAAGTGGCACCACCAACGTCATGAAGGTTCAACTCATCGGCTCCAAGCTGGTTCAAGGCTCTGGGGTTGGCGACGAAGCTGTCGTTGGTAAAGCCGTCTTGGCTAACAGCGCTGATGAAGCTGCTGCTAAGATGCAAAAGGGTGACATCCTGGTTGTTAAGACCACGGATAAGGATTACCTGCCAGCCATCGAGAAGGCTTCGGCCTTGGTCGTTGAAAATGGCGGCCTGACCAGCCACGCTGCTGTGGTTGGGATTGCCATGGGTATTCCGGTTGTTGTTGGCGCTGAAGATGCCCTGAAGGCCATCACCGATGGTCAGGTCATCACTGTTGACTCCCGTCGTGGGATTGTCTACAAAGGTGCGACCAACACCCTGTAATCACTTGTGATAACAGCTATGAAAGTCGGGTCAGCATTTGCTGGCTCGGCTTTTTTGGTGCGCCGGTAAAGGTGACTTTTGCTTTGAACTCGCGTAAAGTAGAAACAGAACAAATGCAGGGGGTCATTATGGAAAGCTGGGCATTTTTAACCGCCATCTTGGCAATCGCCGCCGTGGCGAAGAATAAAGCGCTACTGATCGGGGTCGGATTTGTGATGGTGATCAAACTGATTCCAGCCTTTCAGCCGCTGCTAAAAACCATTCAGGCGCAAGGCATCAACTGGGGTGTGACTATTATTTCGGCTGCCATCATGGTGCCAATTGCCACCGGCGAAATTGGCTTCAAGGAGCTGCTGCAGGTGGTCAAAAGCCCCGCTGGCTGGATTGCCATTGCCATGGGCATTTTGGTGGCGGTGCTATCCAGCAAAGGGGTCGGGCTGCTCGCCCAGAGCCCGGAAATGACGGTCGCCTTGGTGTTTGGCACCATTGTCGGCGTCGTGTTCCTCAAAGGTATTGCCGCCGGCCCGGTGATTGCCAGTGGCATGACCTACGTGATTTTAACAGTGTTTAATATCGTGCCCACACATTAGGAGGCAACCATGAACTTTAACGGTCAAATCATTGACGCGACAGTTTCAGATACGAATGATACCCAAGTCTTCGCCCAATACGACGGCGTGACCTTAGCCATCGACCAAACCGAATTTGAGATAGTGCCGGCCACCGGCGCCACCGTGCACGGGTTTGCGTATGAAAATAAAAATGACACGGCGCGGCTGACAACCAAAATTCCAACCATTGGTTATGATCACTACGCTTTTGCCACAGTCGTCCAGGTGCGCAAGGACTTAGGCGTCTTCTTGGACATCGGGCTGCCGGACAAAGATCTGGTGCTGTCCTTGGACCAGTTGCCAGAACTGGCGCGGCTGTGGCCAGCCAAAGGCGACCGCTTGATGGTCTCGATGCGCATCGATAAAAAGCATCGCCTCTGGGCGGATTTGGCGGATGAGACCATGTTTCAAGCCATTGCCAATCAGGCCAAGCCCACGATGATGAACGCCGATGTGACCGCGACCGTGTACCGGTTGAAGCTGGCAGGCACGCATGTCATCACGTCAGATTACTATCTCGGCTTTATTCACCCCAGCGAACGGCAAACTGAACCGCGGCTCGGGGAAGTGGTGCACGGCCGGGTCATTGGCGTGCGAGATGATGGTAGCTTAAATCTCTCGCTGAAGCCGCGGGCCTTCGAAGAAATCTATGATGACGCGGCGATGATTTTGGCGGTCATCGATCATGACCCTAGCCGCAGTATCCCTTACACGGATAAAAGTGATCCTGAAGCGATCAAGGCTGCGTTTGGCATCAGCAAAGGGGCCTTTAAGCGCGCGCTGGGGCACCTGCTCAAAGCCAAATTGATCACGCAGCAAAATGGGGTGACCAAGCGGAATGACCAGCAGTAAAAAGCGTCAGGCCATGGCCGACCAAATTGGTGATTTTGTCCATTATCTGGATGTTGAACGTGGGCTCGCCAAAACGACCCAAACCAGCTATCGCCAGGATCTGAATGAATTCGCGGACTGGCTCGATATCAGTGAGGCCCCTGGCTTTCCTGAATCGCTTGAGTCGATTCAGGCCTTTTTGGCGACCCAAAGTGACGTCAAAGCCGCTACCTCAGTGAGCCGGATGATTTCGGCCTTGCGCAAGTTTTATCGCTACCTCTTGCGCGAAACTGTGGTTAGCAGCGACCCCATGACCATGGTCGCCTCACCCAAGCCCGCCCAGCATTTACCAGCCACCTTATCGGGACCGGAAATTGATGCCTTAATGGCCGCGCCTGATATCACGCAGCCGCTGGGGTTACGCGATCGAGCCATGTTTGAGCTGATGTACGCCACCGGCCTGCGGGTGTCGGAACTCGTTAACCTGCGCTTGGATCAAATGCACCTCTCGCTTAACCTGCTGGAAGTGACGGGGAAAGGCGACAAGCAGCGTATCGTGCCCGTGTCGCCGCAAGCAGTCGACTGGGTCAATCAGTATCTGCAAAACAGCCGCCCGGCCTTGATCAAAAAAACGCCGCCGGCCGTTGTATTCGTCAATTTTCACGGCCGCCAGCTCACGCGCCAAGGCATCTGGAAGAACCTCAAAGCTTATATTCAAGCCTTAGGCATCGAAAAGGACGTCACCCCGCACACCTTGCGCCACAGCTTTGCCACCAATCTCCTTGAAAACGGGGCAGACTTGCGGGTCGTGCAAGAACTCCTCGGCCACGCCGACATCAGCACAACGCAGATTTACACGCATTTAAGCAATAAGAAGATCATGAAGGTCTATCACGATACACATCCACGGGGGTAGGCGGGACGCTAATCCTCTACTTCATCCACTTTAGATCTTAACGTAACCACAGAGTTGGCGGTCCTTGCAATCGTATATCATGTGATTGGTTTGGAATCAGAGGCGTTGCTCCTTTGGGGGTCTAACCGTTATCGTAGGGTAGGACAGCTGGAGCAGGCAGGGGCTCAGTGGTGAAATTGTTCTTAGCCAGTGGTTTTTACTGGCTTAGAACAAGCCGCGACTTTGAGACTTGCGGAGCAAGGCTCAAAGCGCTGGCCACCACGTTCCAGCCCCTGCCTGCGGAAGCTGTCCTGCCCGGGCGCCTGTGATTAACCGTAGTTGCGCTCCGTAAGGCCAACGCCCGAGCAGTTAGCTACGGCGTAAGCCTCGCCGTCAAAGTGCGACGGCAATGCTTACGCCTAGGCTACCTGTCGGGCTAAGTGCGGCCTTACTCCGCAGCCTAGCTCTTTAATATTTGTTGCTTCTCTTAAGATATGGTAAAGTATGCCTCAGAGTAGTTAATGTGTGGAGGCTATCATGCTGACTAAGTATAAGAATGATTATGCCAAGATCGCGATGGGCTTTTTGTCGTTCATTCCCGATCTCAAGGACATCGATCATCTGAAAACAGAATTGACGCTGTATACCACAGATAATTCGCATCAACTTTATCTGTACCGCGAAGTCGCTGGGGGCGATTTCGAAGGCGTCGTGGGCATCGAAATGGGGACCGATTTTGTCATGGTCCGGCATTTGTCGTTGTCGCCAGCTGTGCGCTCGGCGGCGACCAATTTTGCGGTGCTCAATGATTTGACCAAGTTGTATCCAGATCAAAAACTGATGGGCACCATGGAAACGGCGCCTTTGATTGCTGCGTTTTCTCAGTATAGAAAAGAGGACCCTGATGGCACTGACCTTAGTGCTGAATGATTTCTCTGGCCCACTTGATTTGCTTTGGCATCTCATTCGGACCAATGAAGTCGACATCTACGACATTCCCATCGCAGAAATCACTAGCCAATACCTCGAGTACCTGCATCAAATGCAGCATTCGCGGCTGGATGTGGCTGGTGATTATTTTGTTATGGCTGCCAGCCTAATGGCGCTGAAAAGTCAAATGCTGCTACCGCAGCCGGAAACCGATGATGAAGACTTACCCGAGGATTATGAAGATCCCCGTGCAGGGTTGGTGGCGCAGCTGCTGACATATCAAGTCTATCAAGAAGCGGCGGCGCAACTGCGCACCCGGGAAACAGCCCGCGCGCAGTCTTATGCTAAACCGGAAACTCTGCCTGGCGCCGATGTTAAAGTGCCCATGCGACCAGGATCAGTCAAGCTCAACGAATTGACGGCGGCGATGATGGCAGTGCTGCAGCGGCAGTTAGCCACCCGCGAAACCATTGCCCATATCGAAGGTGAGCCGATTTCGGTGGAGAAGCGGATTACCGAAATTCTGGCGCAATTAAGCAAGGTCGGGACGTGTCAGTTTGAAACTTTGGTGGCAGTGAAAAGCGTAGAAGGCATCGTGACCACTTTTATGGCACTCCTGACGCTGATGAAGTCGGATCAGATTATTTGTCAGCAAGACGCGCCATTTGACCCGATTATTGTGACGAAAAAGGAGGCCGCGTGATGCAACCGGTGATTGAATCCGTGCTTTACACAGCAGGTGAAGCCGGCGTCGAGTTGAAAGCTTTTGCCGAGCTGCTCGGCATTTCCCCAGCCGCCATGCGTCAGCAATTAACCACCTACGCGCAGGCGCTCAGCGATGATAGCAGTCGCGGGTTGCAGCTGCAGGAAGCGGACGAACGCTACTTTTTGGTCACCAAGCCGGAATTTGCGGAGGTGCTGAAGAAGTATTTTGCTGGCCCGCCGCAAGCTGGCCTGTCCAATGCGGCGCTGGAAGTGCTGGCCATCATTGCTTACCAGCAGCCCATCACCCGAATCGAAATCGATGAAGTCCGCGGCGTGCAAAGTTCTGGCGCCTTAACCACGCTGGCTTCCCGCCAGCTCATTAAGGAAGCAGGCCGCAAGGAAGCCCCTGGGCGGCCGATTCTTTATGCCACCACGCCGTTTTTCCTGGACTATTTTGGCCTGCACACCTTGGAAGACTTGCCGCCATTGAAGCCGGAAGCGGCGCCAACCGAAGTCGATTTATTTAGTGATTTTCAACAGACGCTAGCCCCAGATGCTGCGCCGACAGAAGGAGAAAAGAATGCCGAAAGCAACCAGTGAAATGCGCCTGCAAAAGGCGATTGCCGAAGCCGGCATCGCCTCGCGCCGCCACGCGGAAGCGTTGATTAGCGCTGGCCGAGTGACCGTCAATGGTGAAACCGTGACCGCAATGGGCGTGAAAGTGACCCCACAGGATGCCATTGAGGTGGATGGGGTGCCGCTGACCCAAGAGCAGAAGAAATACTACCTCTTCTACAAGCCGCGGGGTGTGATCAGCGCCGCTTCGGATGACAAAAAGCGCCGCGTGGTCACCGACTTTTTTGAAGACGAACCGCAGCGCCTTTATCCAGTGGGGCGGCTGGATTGGGATACCTCGGGCCTGCTCCTGATGACGAACGATGGCGATTTTGCTAACCTCCTCATGCACCCAAGCTTCAAGGTGGAAAAGAAGTACGTCGCCAAGCTGCAAGGCATCCCAACGCGTGAGAAGTTGATGCCGCTGCGCGATGGTCTGGTGGTGGATCACAAGAAACTGGCGCCGGCCCGGTTCAAGATCATGTCGACGGATAAGGCCAAGCAAACCTCAATTGTCTCCTTGACCATTCATCAGGGCATTAATCACCAAGTCAAAAAAATGTTCGAGACCTTGGGCTACAAAGTCATCAAATTGTCCCGTGAGCAGTACGGGCCGCTGACCCTCGCTGGCCTGCAACCTGGGGATTACCGGGCGCTCAAGCCGGCGGAAGTGGCCGCGCTCGAAGCGCTTTCAAATGAGGGTTGACAAGAACAAATTGACCAGTTACAATTTGTTAGTAATAAAAATTAAATATTGGTTCGTCTTCAGGGGCAGGGTGAAATTCCCGACCGGCGGTGAAAGTCCGCGACCCGCGCATGGCGCGGCCGATCCGGTGTGATTCCGGAACCGATAGTACAGTCTAGATAAAGAAGATGGGGCTTATTTTGAATCCCGAATTCAAGTTAAGGCCTGTTTACCCTGGGGTAAACAGGCCTTTTTTGGCCTCTCTGAAGCAACCACATGGAGGGATTTTCATGTCTGGTTCTAGAGTTCATCGTTTAGTTGGGGTCGCGCTTTTGGCGGCGGTCGGGTTTGTGCTGATGATGTATTTGGCCTTTCCTATTTTGCCGATGTTTCCCTTTTTGAAGTTGGATTTATCTGACTTGTTCGTACTGCTGGGCGGCTTAATTTACGGCCCAGGTGGCGGTATCATGGTCGCCTTTGTTCGCAGCCTGCTGCACTTTATTTTAACCGGCGGCGGGGTGGTGAACCTGATTGGTGATTTGGCCGCCTTCATCGCCAGTGTTGGCTTCATGCTGCCGGTGGTCATGACCATGAAGCCCAAGAGTGGGCTCGGCCGCGAAGTCAGCGGTTTGGCCTTGGGCACCGTCAGTCTGACGGTGATTATGAGTGTGCTGAACTGGCTGGTGATCATGCCAATGTACTTGGCGGTGATGAACTTCCCGCTGGGGATGTCCGTGACCCGCTACGTGCTGATTGGGGTAGTGCCTTTTAACCTGATCAAAGGCGCCGTGGTGTCGGTGGTGTTCTTCGCCATTGCCAAGGCCTTGATGCCTTGGCTTGAAAAGCAGCGGGCGCATCAAACGACTGCCCACTTACAATAGTCTGAATGAAACAACGGACCTCGGCAAGTTGCCGGGGTCCGTTTTGCATCTAGCGAAATATGGATTAAGCTTGAGTGAATGGCTGCTCGCTGCGCTGAATGGCGCCAGTGGGGCAGCGGCGATAGGCCAACTTGAAGTCAATCAGTTGCTCGCCGGTCAGTGGCAGGGTGCCGGTATTGCCATCAGGGCAGTAACTGGCGATTCCTTCTTGATCATACTCGAATAGTTTTGGAGCCAGCATTTGGCATAAGCCACAAGCAATGCAGGCAGCGCGATCAACATGCGCGTATACTGGTTTCATACGTCAAACCTCCAGGAGCCGAAATGTTAGAAGACTTTATGATCCAATTCTTTAGTGACCAACCGCGGCGCGGGCCGGCGGTTTATCTCTTATTAACCGGCAAAAAGACCTTGTCGATTTTGTTCTCGGCATTGCAACATCATCAGTTGCAATGGCTTCAGCTTTACCCTACGCTGGCCCGGACGGATTTTCAAGCAGCGTTAAACACCCTGATTGCGCAAAAACGACTGGTTGAAACTGATGCCGGCTTGGTGCTGGGGGCCGATAGCCTTGATTCTGCCAACAAGGTGCCGCTGCCTGAGGCCTATCAACCTTGGATGGGACTGGCCGAGTTTGAACGTCGATTGCTACTGGCGGTTCAAGTGGTGTCGGAAGCTAGCTTCGACAATCGCCGCTATCGCCCGGCAGTAGCGGAATGGGCCACCCAGCAAGCCGTTCGTGACTGGCTCAAACACGTTGAATCCGCCAATTTCGTTAGCGAGCTGACGGCGGCGTTTACAACGCTCCCAACGCCGGTGGCAGATCGACTGGCGCAACGGCTGGTGGGCCATGATTTTGTCGGTGCGGCGCAGGTGGGTTCGCTGACGGCGAGCCTAGAAGCCACCAATGATCTGGCCCTGCTGGTGGCCGCGATTGCGCAGCAAAAGTGGCCGGCGCTTTGGACCTTGTGGGGAGGGCCGACGCCGCTGTTGCCGCCGAATGCGAAGCTGGTGTGCGACCGGTTTGCCCGCGGCGAGAGCCGCCAGCAGATCGCCCAGCAAATGCGCCTGCGGCCAAGCACCGTGAATGAGCATTTGCTGGAAGCCACTATTTTAGGCTGGCAGCCACCGGTGGGGCAGGTTTATCCGGCAGCGGTCAAAGCCGCTTTGACGGCCTACCAAGGGCAGCAGTTGGATTATCAAGCGCTGCTGGATGCAGTGCCAGGCAGTGAATTTTTCCAGGTGCGCCTGTTTCAAATTCTCGATTTACAAGGAAGGTGGCCGCATGACTGACTTAAACCAAGCGCTCAAACAGTATTTTGGCTTTGAGACCTTCAAGCCCGGTCAAGAAGCCATTGTGCAGGCGGTGCTGGCCGGGCAAGATACGCTGGCGGTGCTGCCGACTGGGAGTGGCAAAACGCTTTGTTATCAGTTGCCAGGGCTTTTGATGCCCGGGCTGGTCGTGGTGGTTGAGCCGCTGCTCGCCTTGATGGAAGACCAGGTGGCCCGGTTGCAAGTGCTAGGAGAAAAGCAGGTGGCGGCTTTATCCAGCCGCTTGGCCCCAGCCGACTTTGCTGCGGTGCTACGAACCCTGGATCAGGAGAAGTTCTTGTTCATCTCCCCAGAAACGCTGGCTCGCCCCGATGTGCAGGGCCGCTTGCGCCAACTGCCAGTGGGGTTATTGGTGGTGGATGAGGCGCACTGCATCTCGCAATGGGGGCCGGATTTTCGCCCCGCTTATTTGAAACTGGGCCAGGCACGGGCCGTGTTGCACCCGCGGGTGACTTTGGCCTTGACCGCCACCGCGCCGAAACAAGTGCAGGCGGACATTTTAACCGGCTTACAATTGCCCGATGCGACCTGTCTCATTGGCTCGGTCGACCGGCCGAATCTGTTCCTAGGAGTGGAGCAACTGCCCAGTGATCAGGTCCGCGCCGCCCGCGCTTTGGCCTTGGTGCAAGCGGTGGCTGGACCGCAAATCATTTACTTCGACCGCAAGCGGGCGGCGGAGGAATTCAGTGCTACGCTGAACGCCCATGACATCAAGGCGGCTTATTATCATGCCGGCTTGACCGCGCCGCAACGCGATCTGGTGCAGCGCCAGTTCATGGCGGATCAACTGCAAGTGATTTGCGCCACCAGTGCGTTTGGCATGGGCATCGATAAGCCTGATGTCCGGCTGGTTTTGTATCTGCATCTGCCGGAGTCGCTTGAGGCCTACTCGCAAGGGATTGGCCGGGCCGGACGCGATGGCCAAAAAGCGCTGACGATGTTATTGCTGGGGCCGAATGATGTGGCCCGCGCCGGGCAGTTCGCGGCGAGTGTCCCCGATGAAAACCTGATTCAGACGATTTTTAAACATCCCAGCGCTTATCAAGATTTCGATGATCCGCAGGTCGCCTTGGTTGAGGCTTATATTCAAGCTGGTTTCTCGCAAACCGCCGTGCTAGCGCAGTTAAGCGGCCGCCGCGAGGACAAGCAGGCGAGCTTCACCGCGATGGCTAACTTACTGCAGGCACCATGCAAGCGTGCGGCGCTGATGGCGTATTTTGACTCGCCAGCCCAGCCTCACAGTGCGTTTTGCTGCGGCGAAGCGACGCCGGCCGTGTTAGCCCAGTTACCCCAGACACCGCCGCCAGCCCAAATGTCAAGGGCAAGCTGGTCTGTGATTTTTAAACGCATCTTTAATTCTAAGTGAAAATCGCTGGGACCAACTATGATACAATAGGCTGTAGTTGAGCAAGGAGGATCGTCATGAATAAGAAAACCGATCAAAAATCCCCTCAGGCCGATGACGCTAATCAGCCATGGAATAAACAATTTGAGGATGATCGTGACGACGAGGGTAATCTGTCGCGGGTCGCAACTCGGCGCAAGTCACACGGCACCAAGGTGTTGCAATATGTGCTTTGGGTGTTGATTGCTTTGTTTGTCATTGTGCCGGTTACATACAATGCCATTGCTAGCAATGCCAACAACAACGGTGGCAGTGACAAGATTGCCGTCGAAAGCAAGAAATCATCAAGTAGCAAAAAGAGCAGCAAAAAACAAAGCTCAAGCAAGTCGAGTAAATCCAGCAAGGCTTCGAGCAGTTCAAGTGGCGAGGCCACCAGCAGTGAATCGAGCAGTAGCGCTGCCTCTAGCAGCTCTGTTGCTTCGAGTTCCTCAAGCGTGGCGAGCTCGTCCAGCAGCGCGCCTGAATACTACACCGTAAAGTCCGGCGACAACGCTTATCGCATTGCGCTGAACCATGGGATTACGCTGTCACAGTTTTACGCCTGGAATGGCCAAGCACTACATCCTGGTCAGTCCGTGCGAGTGAAGTAAGCAAATTGAGTCGGGCGACCGACTCAATTTTTGTGTCAGCCATTTTAGAAATATATGGATAGGAGTCGAAAACATGCAAATCGCAATTGATGGCCCAGCCGGGTCAGGAAAAAGTACCATCGCAAAACGCGTCGCTAATCAATTAGGTTTTATTTACTGTGATACCGGTGCCATGTACCGGACCGTGACGGTGATGGCCTTGCGCAAGGGACTGAAATTGGATGATGAAGCAGCCATCATGGCGGCGCTTAAGCCTTTGACCATCACCTTCAAACCGGCGCCTGAAGGCCAGTTGGTGTTCATGGATGGGGAAGATGTCACCCTGGCCATTCGTCAGGAAGATGCCACCAACAACGTCAGCCAAGTCTCAGCCTTGCCCAAAGTGCGGGCAGAAATGGTGAAGCGCCAGCGCGCCATTGCCGCCGCCAACGATATTGTGATGGATGGCCGCGATATTGGCACCACCGTGTTGCCGCAGGCGGAAGTCAAAATCTTCATGATTGCCAGCGTCCAAAAGCGCGCCGAGCGCCGCTACAAGGAAAATGTCGAAAAAGGGATCATGACCCCGGTGGCGGTGTTGGCGGAAGAAATCGAAGCTCGCGATCACAAAGACTCCACCCGCGCGGTATCGCCGCTGCGCAAGGCCGCAGATGCGGTGGAAATCGACTCCAGCAACATGACCATTGACCAGGAAGTGGCAGAAATCATTGCCTTGGCGAATCAAAAGCGGGCGCAGTGATTCATCGAATCCGATCAAAACCGGTCAGGGCTTGAACAAAACTTTGCCAGCTTTGAAACAAACTGTTGGTATTTTGGCGCTAATCGGTTACAATGTAACAAGTATGACAGTCGTATAGGAGGATTTTTTGGCATGAGTGAAAAGAATGAAGCAGAAAACACCGAAACAATGGCGGATGCGCTGAAGAGCGTTGAAACTGTTCACATCGGTGACACCGTTAAGGGTGAAGTATTAGCCGTCGAAGATAAGCAACTGGTTGTAGGTATCGAAGGCACCGGCGTTGAAGGTGTCGTTCCTCTGAAAGAATTATCTACTCAGCCAATCGATGACATTCGGTCGGTTGCTAAAGTCGGCGACAAGCTTGACTTGGTCGTGATCTCTACTATTGGCAAAGACAAAGAAAATGGTCAGTACCTGCTGTCCAAGCGTCGTCTGGAAGCCCAAAAGGTTTGGAAGGAAATCCAAGCGAAGTTTGATGCTGGCGAAACCATCACTGCACCGGTCACCTCTGTGGTTAAGGGTGGTTTGGTTGTCAACGCTGGCGTGCGTGGGTTCGTCCCAGCAAGCATGGTTGAAGATCACTTTGTTGAAGACTTGTCTCAGTACAAGGGTCAAGAACTTGAATTCAAGATCATCGAGATCGAACCAAGCGAAAACCGCTTGATCCTTTCCCACCGTGCCATTGTTGAAGCAGGCAAGGCTGAAGCCCGCAAGGAAATCTTTGCTAAGATTCAGCCTGGCGATGTTGTTGAAGGCAAGGTTGCGCGTTTGACCAACTTTGGGGCCTTTGTTGATCTTGGTGGCGTGGACGGTTTGGTTCACGTTTCCGAAATCGCCTTTGACCATGTTGACAAGCCAAGCGACGTGCTGAAGGTTGGCCAAGACGTCAAGGTTAAGGTCCTCGCCGTAGATCCAGAACGCGATCGCATTTCCTTGTCCATCAAGGCAACCTTGCCACAGCCTTGGGATGACATTGACGAAAAAGCCCCTGCCGGCAGCACCTTGACCGGGACGGTCAAGCGTTTGACCAGCTTTGGTGCCTTCGTTGAAGTCTTCCCTGGGGTTGAAGGTTTGGTTCATATTTCTCAGATTTCCCACGAACACATCGCAACGCCTCAAGATGTGCTTAAGGAAGGTCAAGAAGTGCAGGTTAAAGTCCTGTCCGTTGATCCAGACCAGCACCGACTGGCCCTGTCCATCAAGGCGCTCCAAGAACGTCCTGAAGGCATGGAAGAAGAACGCCCAAGCCGCAACAATAACAGCCGCGGCGAAGGTCGTCCTCGTCGTAACAACAGCCGCAATGAGCACACCAAGATTCCTGCTGAATATCAGCAAGATGACTCCGGCTTCTCATTGGGCGATATCCTTGGCGACGCGCTGAAGGATGCCGCTAAAGGCGCTGAAGACAACGACAAGTAATACCTGAACCAAGCACGAAACCGGGGCAGTGATGTCCCGGTTTTTTGCGGTTTAAATCTGACCGGCCAAACGTGGCGGTCAGCCTCTGAGGACCACATTTCCTGAAGTGGTCCGGTTTCAAAGAAGGAAGGGATCTTTTTGGTACTCCCCACATTAGCGATTGTTGGCCGGCCAAACGTCGGCAAGTCAACCATTTTTAACCGCATGATTGGCGAACGCATTTCCATTGTTGAAGACACACCAGGCGTTACCCGCGACCGCATTTATGGTAAGGCGGAATGGCTTGGCCGTGAATTCGCGTTGATTGACACCGGTGGGATCGACATCGGCGACGAACCGTTTCTGAATCAAATCGCCGATCAAGCAGAAATTGCCATTGATGAAGCCGACGTTATCTTGTTTTTGACCAGCGTCGAAGCCGGCGTGACCGATGCCGACGAAAAAGTCGCCCAGATTCTCTACCGGGCCGATAAGCCGGTGGTGCTCGCTGTCAATAAAGTCGACAACCCCGAGCGGCGGCAGGATATCTATGATTTCTACAGTCTGGGGTTCGGCGAACCGTATCCGATTTCCGGGACCCACGGCATTGGCCTAGGGGATGTCTTGGATGCTGTGTTTGCCGGCTTCCCAGCTGAAGGCAGCGGCGATGACGATGACAGCATCAAGTTCTCCTTCATTGGGCGGCCGAATGTTGGTAAGTCCAGTTTGGTGAACGCAATTTTAGGTGAAGAACGGGTGATTGTGAGTCCGATCGAGGGGACCACGCGTGACGCGATTGATACCAAGTTTACCCATGGCGACCAAGAATTTACGATGATCGATACCGCCGGCATCAGAAAGCGCGGCAAGGTCTACGAAAACACCGAAAAATACGCGGTGATGCGGGCGCTGCGAGCCATCGATCGCAGTGATGTGGTGCTGGTGGTGCTGAATGCGGAAGAAGGCATTCGCGAACAGGACAAGAAAGTGGCAGGTTACGCGCACGAAGCCGGTCGGGGCATCATCATTGTCGTCAACAAATGGGACACGCTGAAAGAGAAAGACAATCACACGATGCAGGAATTTGAGGCGCACATTCGCTCCGAATTCCAGTATCTCGAGTACGCGCCGATCGTTTTTGTTTCCGCCAAGACCAAACAACGGCTGCAGAATTTGCCGGGCATGATTCAAACGGTTTCTGAAAATCAAAACCGCCGAATTCAAAGTGCTGTGCTGAATGATGTGCTGCTGGATGCCTTGGCCGTGACCCCGACCCCAACCATCAATGGCAAGCGCCTGCGCATTTACTACATGACCCAAGTGGCCGTTAAACCGCCGACATTCGTGGTTTTTGTCAACGATCCCGACCTGCTACACTTCTCTTATGAACGTTTTCTCATTAATCAGTTGCGGCAGACCTTCGACTTCGAAGGGACCCCGATTCATTTGATTGCCCGTAACCGGAAATAGTGGGGTGAAAGCGGCGTTAGACCGGCGCTCGACCGTTTTCAGTGGCATTTTTTCAAGAATACGCGCAAATTTCGGCGAAAGGGCTAAATAACCTTGCTACGACGGGGTTTGTGTGCTATCTTAATGATTGAAATGGTGATACCGGTTTATCATTGTTTCCTCATTTTGGAAAACAAGATGGGTATGTTTAGATGGTCCACCATCTAAATCAATACGGAGGTGAAAAGATCATGGCAAATAAAGCAGAATTGATCGAAAGCGTTGCAACAACAACCGGTTTGACGAAGAAAGATGCAACGGCAGCTGTAGATGCAGTCTTTAGTTCTATCCAGGCTTCCCTGGCTAAAGGCGAAAAGGTTCAACTTATCGGCTTTGGTAACTTCGAAGTTCGCGAACGCGCTGCTCGTAAGGGCCGCAACCCGCAAACTGGTGCAGAAATCAAGATTCCTGCATCCAAGGTACCTGCATTCAAGCCTGGTAAGGCCCTCAAGGACGCTGTTAAGTAGTCTCCTTGAAGCAATGATAGGATCCATACTTAAAAACGGGATCAGGCCTGGCGCCTGGACCCGTTTTTCCGTCATAAGGGGGAAATATGAGCTATTCAGAGCAAATGCTGGCGGCGCTAGAGGCTGGTCACATGGCCGAGGCGCGTGAGCTTTTTCAATCCGTATTGAAAAACGATGACGATGAAACCAAATATAATCTGGCTGGTGAGCTGTACGCGTTAGGCTTCACTGGCCAGGCCCAGCGCTTGTACGAGGAGCTGATGGGCAAGTATCCGGACCAAGATGATCTGAAAACTGCCTTGGCAGATATTGCTGTGGGCGATGATTTACCTGACAAGGCGCTGGGCTTGCTTAGTCAAATCACCCCGGACAGTGACTTTTACCCGCAGGCGCTCTTGGCAGCGGCGGATGTCTATCAGACGCAAGGCTTATATGAAGTCAGTGAGCAAAAACTGCTGGAAGCCCAGCAGCTGGTGCCAGACGAGCCGGTAGTGACCTTTGCCTTAGGGGAACTCTATAATGCCTGGGGCCGCGATGATCGTGCCAGTTTGGCGTATTCACAGCTGCTGGCGGCAGGCATCGATGAATTCGCCCAAGTAAACATTAAGGCGCGCTACGGCGGGTCCTTGGCCAATCTAGGCCAATACGAAGACGCAGTGGCCGTGTATGAAGATGCGGGACCGGCTACTTTGGATGCGGAAAGTCAGTTGCGCCTAGGGACGCTCTATGCCGAGCTGGATCAGCCTAAAGATGCTGTTGCCACGCTGCAAGGGCTGATTGACGCTGACCCAACATACGCCAATGCGTATTTACCATTGGCCAAGGCTCAGGTCAAAGGTGGCGCCAGCGAGGACGCCTTGGCCACGGTCCAGGCGGGGCTGATGCAAGATGACACCAATCCTGATTTGTTCGCTTACGGCGCGACTTTGGCGCTGCAGGAGGACAACCTTGATTTGGCCGAGGCTTACCTGACCAAAGCCCGCCACTTGGATCCGGAAAATCAGGCGGTGGCCATGGCTTGGAGCAACTTGCTCCTGGCGAAGCACGATGACGAGGCCAACGTTGCTTACCTAGAAGCGATGGATAAGTCCGATGAAGTGGATCCGCAGATTTACTGGAACTTGGCCAAAAGCTATGATCGTCTGGATGAGGTGGCCAAGGCGCGGGAGAACTACTTGCTGGCCTTCAACGCCTTGCAGGATTCGGTGCTGTTCTTACATGACCTCATCGACTTCTTCCAGTCGACTGGGGCTAAGGCTGAATTAAAGGCCTCTTTGACGCGCTACTTGGCGCTGGCACCGACGGATACTGACATGCAGGAACGCTTGGATGAACTTGAAGCCGAAGAAGACCAATAAGACTCAAAAATGGCGGCGCCCCGAGGGACGCCGCCGTTTCTTTGCGCGAATGAGTTCGCTATGATTGAAACAGGGCAACCACAAAACAACCTAAGGCCGCCACGGTCATGATGGTGCCGATCACTAAGCTGGTCCAAAGCGCCCAGGGCATGAAGCCATTACTGGTTTGGAATTGGCCAGCTTTCAGTTGCTTGAAGGTGCGGCTGGTGATATGAATTTCCCATAGGCCGACCGCCAACAAAACGAAGCCAATCACTAATAGTGGCATCAGTTAGCCTTCCTTTCTATTAACTGAGAAACAACCGGCGCGGTTTGCGTTTGTAAGTGAAGCCTTCGCCAAGCGCCTCATGCACATCCAAAATGGTGACAAACGCCTGCGGATCATAATCTTCAATGATACGCTTGGTGGCGGCGATTTCCGTCGGTGCTACCACCGCGTACACCATGCGTTTTTGATCGCGGGCAAAACCGCCTTCAGCCTTCAAGTAAGTCACGCCGCGTTCGAGTTTGTCCATAATGGCATTGGCAATGGGTTCCGCTTGATTGGAAATAATCAGCACCCCTTTGGCGGCATAGGCGCCTTCTAAGGTGAAGTCGACAATGCGTGAAAAGACGTAGCTGGCCAGCAAGGTGTACATCATCAGCTCGAGATTCAGATAGCTCAGGCTGGCCAGCAGCACAATGACATCAAACCCCAGCAGCGATTTGCCCATGGGAATCCCGGTGTTTTTTTCCAGCACCCGGGCAATCACATCCGAGCCGCCGGTGGTGCCGCCGCGGCGGTAAATCAGGCCGGAGCCGATACCGCCGAACAGCCCCGCCATCACGCCGGCAATGAACAGGTCATGACTAATGGGTAAGCTGACTGGCAGCCGCTGCCAGATCCACAGCCAGGCCGACAGCATCGCGGTGCCGTAAATGGTGTAGGCCAAGGCCCGTTTGCCGAGAAACTTATAGCCGATGATAATGAGGGGAATATTTAAGACAATGGTGGAGTAGGCCGGGTCGATGTGCCACCAATAACGAATCAGCAAAGTAATCCCAGTGATGCCGCCTTCTGCCAGATGATTGGCGATATTCACCGTGACCAGCCCAAACGCATACAGCGCGCAGCCCAGGGTAATCAAGGCTAAGTCCAAGGCGACTCTTTGACGACGTTTTGACATACGACCCCTCCTTAGCAAGCTTATTAATTTCATTGTAGCAGACTTTCCCGCTGGTTTAGTCAAGCGGCCCTGAATTTGCTATCATAGACCTAGCATAAAAGAAGGGGCGAGATGATGCAGCTCGATTTAAGCCATCCAGAATTTAAGGCCGCTATTCCCATTATGAAGGCCATTGAGGCGGCAGGCTATGAAGCCTATTTTGTCGGCGGCAGTGTGCGCGATGCGCTGCTGGGTTTGCCGATTCACGATGTTGATATTGCTAGCTCAGCATATCCGGCGGAAATCAAACAGATTTTTCGCCGCACCGTCGATACCGGGATCCAACATGGCACCGTGATGGTCTTGGACCATGGGACGGGGTATGAAGTCACCACCTTCCGCACCGAATCCGGCTACCAGGACTTCCGGCGCCCGGATCAGGTGACCTTTGTGCGCTCGCTCGCCGAAGACCTCAAGCGCCGCGATTTTACGGTGAATGCGCTGGCAGTGCGCCATGACGGCACGGTGATTGACTTGTTCGGTGGGCTGGAAGATTTGGCCGCCAAACAGCTGAAGGCAGTGGGGAATCCCCATGAACGCTTCCATGAAGATGCTTTGCGGATGATGCGCGGGGTGCGGTTTGAAAGTCAGCTGGACTTTCAGCTGGAACCGGCCACCAAAGCGGCGATTGCCGAAAACGCACCGCTGCTGGCCCATGTGTCGGTGGAACGCATTGCGGCGGAGTTCACGCGGCTTTTGACCGGCATTGCCCGCCAAGCGGGGCTGAACGATTTTCTGGCGACTGGGCTGTATCGATATGCCCCGCTTTTGACGGATCAGGAAGCAGCCTTAACCACGCTGGCGGCAGCCACTGGACCGCAGTGGCACGAGCCGGCGGTGGGCTGGACCTTGCTAGCGCACCTGACGCAACTGCCGGTGTTGGCCCTTATGCGCGCCTGGAAGCAGGCCAATGCCATGACCGAGTTGGTGAAGCGGGCGACGGCGCTGCTGAGTCAGCTACCAACGCCAAGCGCTTGGGCTTTGTATCAGGCTGGCGCCGAGGCGCTACCGGTGGCGCTCGCGGCCGCGCAGGCGCTGCACCCTGATTTTGACCCGGCGCCGGTGGCCCAGGCGTACCAGGGACTGCCGATTCGGGCCAAGTCGGCGCTGGTGATTGATGGTAAAACCTTGATTGCGCATGGCTTTGTCCCTGGTCCCAAGCTCGGGCAAGTGCTGAATCGGCTTGAGCAGGCGGTGGTGGCTGGTGAGTTGCCGAATGATCAGGCCGCGCTGCTGAAGGCGGCAGGGGTTTAATTGCCCGGACTATGGTAAAATAGCCATGTAAGCGAATTCAGAAAGGATGAGGAGTATGAAGGAACACGTTTTTGAACAGCTCGTCTTTCACTTCCGCAATGGCGACGAATGGACGATTTCTCACAAGGAGCTGGCCGATATTTGGATCAGCCGCGTGACGACCAGCTATGGCCGCATTAATGGCGGTAATATTCAGGAAATCCATCCTTGCAAGAGTTTTAAGGTGGAAATCCTGCCAGAAGCTGACCATGTGAAGTCTTCCGATATCAATACCGGTTCCCTGGAACTGGGGATGTTCGGTCGGGCGATGAAGTACCAGGACATCGAGAAAATGGATCTGCAATTCGATGAAGAAGGCAGCAATGGGATTCAGATCTATTTCCCCTTTGCCCAAAAAGATCCCAGCGGTTTGGACAATCAGTATCAAACCAGTAAGGTCTCAACCAAAAACGGCCATCTCTACATTGTGATTGATGCGGAGCACACCGTGGATGACGAATATCCTAATTACTAAAGCTGTTAAGCGCGCCTGGTGCGCGCTTTTTGATTCGCCTGCGCCTCGGACCAGATGCCTATGGTATGATGAGAACGAGAAAAGCGAGGGGTAGTATGCAGACTTTAACCGCAAATGGCTTACGCAAAGCGTATGGCGACAAGCAACTATTTAAAGATATGGATTTCTTGATCAACGAAGGCGACCGCATTGGCCTAATCGGGGTGAATGGCACTGGCAAAACCACCTTGCTCAACGGCCTAGCCGGGATTGATCCGTTTGATGGCGGGGAAGTGGTGACGCCTAAGCAGTATTCGCTGAGTTATCTCGCCCAGCAGCCCAAACTGGCCAAGGATAAAAGCATCATGGACGCGATTTATGGCGGCAGTTCACCGATTTTTGCGGCCATTCGCGAATACGAACAGGCGCTGGCGGCGTACACCGCTGATCCGATGGATGAAGCTGCCCAAGCGGCTTATAGCAAAGCGGATGCTCGCATGACTCAGGTCGACGCTTGGGATGCGGAGACAGAAATCAAAACCATTTTGACCCAGCTGCATATCGACGACCTCAGTCAGAAAATCGGCAGCCTGTCCGGTGGGCAGCAAAAGCGCGTCGGTTTGGCCCAAGTGCTGATTGAAAAGCCCGATTTGCTGATGCTGGATGAACCAACGAACCACTTGGACTTTGATTCCATTGATTGGTTGGAGGCCCATTTGAGCAAGTATAAAGGGGCGCTTTTGGTGGTGACCCATGATCGCTACTTCTTGGATCATGTTGCCAACACCATTTGGGAGCTGGATCACGGTCAACTCTATCGGTACCCTGGCAACTATGAAGCCTACGTCAGTCAAAAAGCGGCGCAGGTCGAACGCGATACCGCCAGCGCGCATAAACAGGCCCAGCTCTACCAACAGGAACTGGCTTGGATGCATGCCGGCGCGCAGGCCCGCTCGACGAAACAGCAAGCGCGGATCAATCGGTTCAATGATTTGAAATCGGAAATTTCTGATCGGCCCGCGGCGACGGGCACGGTGGAGATGAAAGTGGCCAGCACCCGGCTGGGCAAGAAGGTCATTGAATTTAAGGAAGCAGGCCTTAAGCTCGGGACCCACCAAATTCTGAATGATTTTTCTTGGCTGGTGCAACCGGGACAACGCATTGGCATCACGGGACTCAACGGGGCAGGCAAATCGACCTTGCTGAATGTGATTGCGGGCAAGCAGCCACTTGATACCGGGACCGTGGAGATTGGCGAAACTGTCAAGTTGGGTTATTACACCCAAATGAGCAAAACACTTGACCCGACCAAGCGCGTGATTGAATATTTACAAGAGGCCGGGGAAGTCTTGGTCACCGACAGCGGCGAACGCATTTCCACGACCCAGCTGCTGGAGCAGTTCCTGTTCCCGCGCAGTATGCATGGTACCTTGATTGGCCGACTATCTGGCGGGGAGAAGCGGCGCTTGTATCTGCTGCGGATTTTGATGAGCCAGCCGAATGTGCTGCTGCTGGATGAGCCGACTAATGATTTGGATGTGGCGACCTTGACCGTGCTGGAAGATTATTTGCAGCAGTTCCCTGGCACCGTGATCACCGTGTCACATGACCGTTATTTCTTGGATAAAGTTGCTGACCACTTGCTCTATTTTGAAGGCAATGGCGTGATTGACCGCCATGTTGGGCGCTTCACCGATTATTTGGCTCAGTTAAAAGCGGCTGCTACGGCACCGGTTGCCGCAGCCCCGAAGCAGCCAGCCTCAACGGCAGCCACCACGGCCGGCCCGAAGGAGAAGACGAAGCTGACCTATGCTGAACAAATTGAGCATGATCAGTTGCAAACCGATATGGATGCCCTAGATGCCAAAATCAGCGCTTTGAAGGCGCAAATGGCGGCGACGAACGGCGAGGACTATGTGACCTTAGGTGATTTGCAGCAACAAATCGATACCGGTAATGCCAAACTGGACAAGATGTTTGACCGCTTTGCTGAGTTAGACGAGTATGTGAACGATTAGGGAGGATACGATGGGATACCAAGACCGGCCATATTTGAATTTACTTGACCGTATTTTAGCCACCGGCAATTACAAAACGGACCGCACGGGCACCGGTACTTACAGCATTTTCGGTGCCCAGTTGCGGTTTGATCTTAGTCAGGGCTTTCCGCTTTTGACCTCCAAGAAAGTGCCATTTGGCCTGATCAAAAGCGAATTGTTGTGGTTCCTGCATGGTGACACCAATATTCGCTTTTTGCTCCAGCACAACAACCACATCTGGGACGAATGGGCCTTTGCGCGCTGGGTGCAATCTCCGGCTTATCAGGGACCGGACATGACCAATTTTGGTCAGCGGCGGCTGCAAGATTCTGATTTTGCCGCGGTCTATGCCAAGGAAATGGCCGCATTTGATCAGCGCATTTTAGATGATGAAGCCTTCGCGAAGACATACGGCAATTTGGGCTTCGTGTATGGCAGTCAGTGGCGCGCTTGGCGCACCAGTCAGGGTGAAACCATTGATCAGCTAGGCGACGTGATTGAGGCCATCAAAAAAACGCCTGATTCTCGGCGCCTGATTGTCTCGGCTTGGAATCCGGAAGATGTACCCACCATGGCGCTGCCGCCATGTCACACCTTGTTCCAATTCTATGTTAACGAAGGCAAACTCTCGCTGCAGCTGTATCAGCGCAGTGCCGATATGTTCTTGGGCGTGCCGTTTAACATTGCCAGTTATGCACTACTCACGCATCTGATTGCCCAGGAAACCGGCTTGCAAGTAGGGGATTTCGTGCATACTTTTGGCGATGCGCATATTTACGCCAACCATTTGACCCAGGTGCGTGAGCAACTGAGTCGGACCCCGAATCCATCACCGACCTTAAGCTTGGCACCAGGCAAAACCATCGACAATTTGCAAATGAGTGATATCAAAGTGCTGGATTACCAGCCACTGGCCGCGATCAAAGCGCCAGTGGCGGTTTAGGAGGAAAGCGATGATTGCATTTGTGTGGGCCCAAGACCGTAGTGGCACCATTGGTTATCAGGGCCGTTTGCCGTGGCATTTGCCTGATGACCTCAAGGAATTTAAGGCCCTCACAGTCGGGCAGTTAACGGTGATGGGGCGCCGAACTTACGAAGGCTTACCGAAACGGCCGTTGCCAGATCGGACCAATATCATTTTGACCCGGGATCAAAGCTACCAGGCGCCAGGCGCCGTGGTGGTGCATGACCGCGCCGCGCTGCTCGCCTACGCGGCTGCCCATCCTGATCAGAATCTGATGATCACCGGCGGCGCGGAGATTTTCGCCTTATTTGCCGATTTAGTCGATCGCCTTTATGTGACTAAATTAGCCGGCGTTTTTCCCGGTGATGTTAAAATGCCGACGTTAGACTGGTCAGCGTTCAGACAAATGAGCAGTCGAGAAGTGTTCAATGAGGATCCGGCCAAATCTCATGTCTTCGAAGTTTGGGACCGTAAATAACTGCGAGGATAGCAAACGACCCGCCGTTAACCAATTCTGGTTAGCGGCGGGTCGCTTTTGGGTTAGACGAACAAGTAGATAGAGGCGTACATGCAGGCCGAGCCCAGCATCACGAACAAATGCCAAATGACGTGAATGTAGGGGATGGTTTTTTGCGAGTAAAGAAAGGCGCCAAAGGTGTAGGCCACGCCGCCGGCCACCAGCAGCCAAAAGCCCCAAGGTCCTAGGTTGTCCCACAGCGGCTTCATGCCGACCAAGCACATCCAGCCCAGCACCACATAAATGCCAGTTTCCAGCCCCCGGAAGCGGCCAAGGAAGAAGAGCTTGTAGGCAATGCCAGCCGCGCACAGCAGCCAAATGGCGATGAGCAAGCCGATGCCAAGCTTCCCGCCGATTGCGACTAGACAATAGGGCAGATAGGAGCCGGCAATCAGGATGAAGACGCCGGAATGGTCGATGACCTGGAGCACATGGCGGGCTTTGGTGAAGTAGAAGCCATGAAACAGCGTCGACCCGGTGTAAAGGATGATCAAGGCAATACCAAAACCGAGAAAACTGACCAGCCGTAGTGGGGTGGTTGCCTTGAAGGCCAGCGCCACCGTGCCCACCACCGCTAGCCCTAAGGCAAACGCGTGGGTCACGGCGCTCATCATTTCATTATTAAAGGTGTAATAGTGTGATTTCATTAGCGGCCGCCATTGCATGTTCAGCACATCCTTCGTTGATTTAAGTATAGAATACCACGACAACTGTTGAAAAACAATTTCATCTGGTTATAAAAACTAGATATGATAATACTGACAAAGACGCGGGATTTTGCTATACTGATTCCATAATCGAACTTCAGAGAAAGCGTGGCCTAGATGGTAAAAATCAAACTTGTAACGGATTCTTCGATTCAATTGACCCCGGAAGAAATTAAGCAGTACGACATTCATGTCGTTCCGCTGACAATCATGATCGATAGCACCGTTTATGTGGATGGTGAAACCATCACGCGCGCCGAGTTTATGGACAAAATGGCGGCGGCTTCAGCGCTGCCGAAAACCTCGCAGCCAGCCATTGGCACCTTTTTAGACCTTTACAACGAATTGACCGCCGATGGCAGCGCGGTGCTGTCCGTGCACATGCTGGAAGCTATTTCTGGCACGGTGAACTCCGCGCGCCAGGCGGCTGAACTGTGCAAAGGCGATGTCACCGTGGTGGACTCACAGTTCACCGACCGCGCCTTGTCCTTCCAAGTCTTGGAAGCAGCCAAAATGATTCAGGAAGACGCCACCATGGCCGACATCTTGGCGCGCATGGCGGTCATTCGCGACCACACCAAGTTGGTGATGGGGGTTTCCAACCTCGATAACTTGGTTAAAGGTGGCCGCATCAGCCGGGTTTCCGGCGTGCTGTCTTCACTACTGAACATCAAAGTGACGCTTGAAGTCACCGGCGGCGAACTTAAGGCCTTGTCCAAGGGCCGCGGGATGAAAACCCTACGCAAGTTTGCTGATGAAGTGGTGGCCAGCCTTGACACGTTGCCGAACATCCACGAAATCGGCGTTTCATACGCTGGCGGGCGTGAGTTTGCTGAAAGCATTGGCGAGAAAATCAAAGCTGTGTTACCTGAGGCCAACCTGCTGGTGCAGCCAACCGATCCGGTGATTGCCACCCATACCGGCGATGGGGCTTTTGCCATCACGTACTACACGGATTAATCAGTCAAGTCAACCAGGGCCGCGTCAACTACTGATGACCGGCTCTTTTGTTATTCTACGGAAAGGAGGTGCCGCGATGCGCAAAATGCGGTGGTTTATTGATCTCTTGGTGGTCGCGGCCGCAGCTGGCTTGGCTTTCGGCGCCTGGAGTCTATGGGGGCCGGCAGCCAAGCCGCTCGCCATCAAGGGTCAGGTCAAGGCCGTGCAACCCCTGCAGCTCACGGCGGTGGGTGATTCGCTCACCCATGGCGTGGGGGATGATAGCAATAACGGGGGCTATGTCGGCCTGATCAAAAACGACCTAGAGAGCACTGGCAATTACCGCGTCACCACCAGCAATTTCGGGGTGACTGGCGATACCAGCAGTCAAATTCAAAAGCGGGTCGACAAGCAGCCTAAACTGCAAGCCGCCATTAAAAAGGCCAACATCATCACCGTCACGGTCGGGGGCAATGATTTGATGCATGTGCTGCAGAAGCACCTGCTGTCACTTTCGGATAAGGATGTGGCCTCGGGCAGCGCTCAGTTCCAAAAACGGCTGAGCAAACTGCTCAAGAGCTTCCGCCAGTTGAATCCAAAAGCGCCGATCTATGTTTTCGGGATTTATAATCCGTTTTATGTTTATTTTCCGAAACTGACGGCGATGACCACCAGTGTCAAAACCTGGAACGCCGGCACCCAGCAAACCGTGAACCAATTTAAACAGGCTTATTATGTTGACATTGACAGCGTCTTAACTAAGGGGAACAACACCCAGGCGACGGACAAGAAAACCAAGGCCAGTTTAGCCGCGGCCATGAGCGATGACAGCAACAGTAACCCGCTGATTTTCACGGAGGATCATTTCCACCCGAATAATGCGGGGTACGCGCTGATGACCTCACAGCTTTGGCAGAAGATGCAGCAAACGAAACAGACCTGGGAATAACCCAGCGCGAAAGGAACAAGCATGCGCAGTCAACACAAGAGTTTTAATGTTTGGAAAATCATCAGTCTCGTTTTGATTGGGCTGATTATCGGCAGCGGCCTGTGGTTCGCCCATGCGGTGTTAACGCCGGTGGATCAACCGACCAGCACGACCACCAGCACGACCAGTGATCCGGTGATGACGGTGTCGTTAACCAAGCGCCAGGTGAACCAAATCGTGACTTACTACCTGAATGATTTTCAAAAAGATAGCAAAGTGAAGTACTCGCTGACCATGGCGGATCAAGCCGTGCTGGGTGGCAACTTCACCTTCTTCGGGCAGAAAATCGACTTTGGGCTTCTAATGGATCCCATCGTGCTCAAAAATGGCAACGTGGAACTGAAGGCGCGCCAGCTTAATGTCGGCAGTTTACCGGTACCCATCAGCTACGTTCTGAATTACGCGGGCAAATCCTTCAAGCTGCCTAAGTGGGTCACCCTCAATAGTAAGCGCGAAACGATTGTGTTAAACTTGAACAAATTCAAAATGGAAAACGACATGCAGGTCAAAGCCACCAAGATTGACCTGCCGAATGACGAAATTGATTTCTCCGTTTACCTGCCGAAAAAATAAGGCTGCGGCACACAACTATCGGATGTGAATGCCAGCGGCAACTGCCTGCAGCCACTTAACCACTCAATCTAATACAAAGGGGATTTTCATATGTCTGAAACCGCAATTTTTGCTGGTGGGTGTTTCTGGTGCATGGTTGAACCATTCGAGAGCCAGCCTGGGATTATCAATGTTGTTTCTGGCTACACCGGCGTGCATGTGGCCAATCCCACCTATGCGCAGGTCAAGGCCCACGAAACCGGGCATACTGAAGCCGTTCAAATCACCTTTGATCCGCAGGTCATTTCCTATGAGGACCTCCTGAACATTTATTGGCAGCAAACCGATCCCACTGATGCAATGGGTCAGTTCCAAGACCGCGGAGACAATTACCGGCCTGTGATTTACGTCAAAGATGCTGTGCAGCGCCAGGCGGCCGAAGCCTCGAAAGCCGCCCTGGTTGCCAGTGGCCGTTTTCAGGACCCAATCGTGACGACCATCGAAGCCGCGGCCCCTTTTTATGCGGCGGAGCCTGAACATCAGCAGTTTTACATGCACAACCCGCGGCGCTATGCAGCGGAGCATCAGCAGCGCCAGAAATTCATTGACGCTCACTGGGAGGAAAATTAATGCGGCAATCTTTTTACCAATTCTTGATGACCTTGCGCAACCCCAACGACCACGGGGAAGTGGCGAATTTTGCCCAAAACGCATTTTTCGATCAAAGTTTTCCCAAACAGGAATCTGACTTTGAAGCGTTAAGCAACTACTTAGAACTCAATGGGGGCTATCTGCCAAGCATGAGCGTGTTTGATGACGCGTATGCGCAGTATCAGGCTCACGAACATATTGGAGGCCACCATGGCAGATCAGGAAAATAAGCCGCGTCGTCCCTTTAACCTCCCTAGTTGGCTGAAAGGCGTGCTGGTCGCCGTAGCGATTGTTGCGGCGGGCGGAATTGGCTATGCGCTGCGCCCGGTGCTGGATACTTCCGTGCAACAAGTGCCGAGCAGTTTTACCAAAGTCCTCGCGACCTACAACTCGATTCAGGAAAAATATTACAAGAAGACGTCGAGCAAAACCCTAGCCAATGGTGCCATTTCAGGCATGATGGCCAGCCTTGGCGACCAGTTCTCGACTTACCTCGAAAACGATGAAAAGTCCTCGCTGGATAGCACGATTTCTGCCAGCTTTGGCGGTATCGGTGCCACTGTGCAACAAACCTCGTCGCACCTGGAAGTGGCGAGTCTGCAAGCTGGTTCACCGTCGCAAAAGGCGGGGATGAAGGTGGGCGATCAGTTGGTGAAGGTGAATGGTAAGTCCGTCGAAAAAGCGGGTGTGAATGCCGCCGTCAGCAAGATTCGCGGTAAAATCGGCACCACCGTCACGGTGACGGTGCGGCGTGATGGCAAGTTGCTGAAGCTAACCATGAAGCGGGCCAAAATTACCACCGATACTGTTACCACCAGTTTGGCGCCAGCGGATAAAACCATTGGGATTTTGACCATTACCAGCTTCTCTGAACCCACCGCCAAGCAGTTTAAGGCCGGCGTCAAAGCGTTGCGCAAGCAAGGCGCGAAGAAGTTCATTGTTGACTTGCGCGGCAATCCTGGTGGTCTGCTTGAAGATGCCTTGCAGATTGGCTCGATGGGGCTGAAAAATGGCCAAACTATCGTCAAAGTGCAAGACCGCAGTGGCGCCACCCAGGTTTACACGGCTGGCAAGCAATACGACCACGGCTTTAAGGTCAAGGAACCGCTTGCCGTTTTGATTGATGGGGATTCGGCTTCTGCCAGTGAAATTTTAGCTGGCGCCTGGAACGAAAGCCGCGGCGTGCCGCTGATTGGGGAAACCAGTTACGGCAAAGGCACCGTCCAAAACGTGGCCCAAATCAGCAAGAATGCGGAAGTGAAGCTGACTGTAGCCAAGTGGCTAACGCCAAACGGCAACTGGATCAACAAGAAAGGCCTGGCGCCAACCATCAAAACCTCCTATCCCGCCTGGGCGCAGATTCAAGGTTTCTCTACCTCGAAGATGAAACTCGGCGACGAAAGCGCGGATGTCCATTCGTTGCAGATTTCCCTGCAGGCAGCGGGTCAAAGCATTCCCGAAGCCAACGGGTACTTCGGACCAACGACCCAAACGGCGGTCAAGAATTTCCAGACGCAGCAAGGCTTACCGGCGACAGGTGAAACCGATGTCGCCACCATTCAGGCCTTGATCAAGTTGCTGTCTGGGAAGCTCGCCCAAAACGACAACGCGATTTCCAGCGCCGTCACTTATTTACAAAAACATTAGCAGCCAGAAATCTAAACAGGTAAAATCGGATGGTACGATAATCCGTTGTTCTGGCAAGTCATTCGACGAGCGACCGTGCAACACAAAGGGGAACGCTTCGAATGAATGATCTATTTGAAAAAGCACCGGTACCTAAAGCGTATATGCAACTGGCTTTGCCTGTCGTTCTCGGCATGGTGGCCAGCATGGTATATAACCTCGTCGACACCTTCTTCATCGCCCAAACCGGCGATGCGAACTTGGTGGCGGGGGTCACGCTGGGGGCACCGGTGTTTTCGTTTATGCTGGCAGTCGGCGATATCTTCGGTCTCGGCGGCAGTGCGTTGATTTCGCGGCTACTGGGGGACCGAGACTATGCGCAGGTTAAACGCCTCAGCAGTTTTTGCCTGTATGCCGGCATTGCCTTTAGCTTGGTCATCAGTGCCCTGATGCTGACTTTTGAGCAGCCAATTTTGACCTTGCTCGGCGCAACCCCTGCCACGCGCGCCGATGCCGGCGGCTTTTACCGCATGCTCGCCATCGGAGCCGTGTTTATCATTGTGTCGTTGGTGCCAGGTAATATCATCCGCACGGAAGGATTGGCCAAGGATTCCATGATTGCGACCATCAGCGGTACGGTGCTGACCATCATTCTTGATCCGCTGTTTTTGTTTGGGTTCGGCTGGGGCGCCAGCGGGGTTGGACTGGCCAATGTTTTGGGCTATGCGCTGAATACCATGTTATTGCTTTGGTTCACCCAGCGCAAAACGCAGTATCTCAGCATTCTTCCTCAGCAGGCCAAAGCCTCCGCCGCAGCGATCAAAGCGATCGTGGCGATTGGTATTCCGGCTTCGCTCACCAATTTCATGCAAAGTTTTGGCACCATGCTACTGAATCAGCACCTGGCCCCCTATGGCGCAGACATGGTGGCGGCGATGGGCATCGCGCAGAAAATCTACATGATTGTGATGCTCATCATGGTGGGGTTTGCGTTTGGCGCCCAGCCGCTCATTGGGTATAATTACGGGGCGAAGAACTACCGGCGGTTGCACGAAATTCTGCGTTTTGATTTCAAAATTGAACTGGGGTACGCACTGGTGGCAGCAGTGCTCCTGATGCTCGGCGCCACGCCGCTGGTCCGGCTGTTCATGGCCACGCCGGCCATTGTGGCTAATGGTGCCTTGATGCTGCGAGCACTGCTCATCACGACGCCGGCGGTGGGGGCAATTTTGGTCTTTACCACCGTGTTCCAGTCTTTGGGTAAAGGAACCAGCGCCTTCATCATGGCGATTTCCCGGCAAGGGGTATTGTTTGCCATCAGTATGGTGATCTTGGCGCAGGTGTTCGGCTTTCACGGCATTATTTGGGCACAAGCCACGGCGGATTTGTTAACCTGCGCCCTCGGTTACTGGCTGTACCGCCGGGTGGCCCATCACTTGCAGGCTTAGGCCGGCGAATAAAGGAGGATTCCGCGACCGCGCGGATTGGGTAAAATGAAAAAGTTAATGATCGGGACTTTGGTGGCCCTTGCCTGTGGGTTAGGTGCATGTAGCAACACGTCAAACTCTAAGGCCACCCGCCAACCAGCGGCGAAGGTGACGCGTCAAAGTAAAACAGCCGCTAAGCAGCCGGCCAAACAATCCGCAAAGATGGATTTGGCGCAGATACAAAAAGGAAATTATCAATCGCTAAAGGGGCAGTGGACCCAAATTGCGAATGCCACTAATTTCCACAATGGTACCCAAACCGGCTACCAAGCTGGTGGCAACGCGAAGATGGCGGTGACCGCGAGTGTTTTGACCGCGGCCGATGTGAAATTGGCTGCTGGCAAGTTGGTTGACGCCAATGGCGAGCATCCGCTCAGCTTTAAGCCAACTGGCAAGGCACTGACGGCGTTGCTGCAAGATTCCGCTAAGGTGGCCATTAACTGGGCCGTGACCTTCTATCCAAAAGGGAGCACCAGTGAGTTCAAATCAATCACTGGCGATGCCACCAACCAGCAGAATATTGTGGTGGTTTGGACCAGCAACAATGACACCAGCTGGGTCTTCGCTGAGGGCGTGTCGGCGGCGCAATTGAAGGCCATGCAAGGTCTGAACCTTGATGCCCTCGCGCAAAATGACCTCAGCAGCTTGGCCGGCACTTGGAAAAATCCAACTGATGGCCGGACCATGACGGTCACCACCAAAACCACTACCGCTCCAGCCAGCATGAACCTCAGTGTTGCCACTGGGGTTGAGCTCACCACCAAAGACAGCGATGGCTATGCTGAGGTGATCACTTCAGGGCCAGTGACCACCGGTTATATCATGGGCTCGATTGGCACTTTTAACCCTAATGTGATGTCCAGCATGGCGCCGCTGGCGATTGTGCCGAAGGGCGTGCAAATGTCGTCCGCTGACGACTCTGACGCCAGCCGCGACCGTCTGATTCCTGGCGGCGGGCAAAGTGGGTATCAAACCGATGCTTATTACAAAGTTGACTAAACACTTGCAGTCCTCATCGTATGAGGGCTGTATTTTTGCGGCAGATGACCACTGGTGGCGTCGTGGTGCGATTATGGTTACAATGAAACTAGAAACCGTTTTCTAAAATCTCAAACCTTGGAGGACCAGCAGATGGTGACAAGAGCGGATCGTTATGAGTTTGCGAGGCATAATCGTCAAATATTTGCCGCGGGCAACGAGGAAGCAATTGACCACCTTGAAACAATCTGGAGTGAGCAACTCACTCAGCTTGGCTTTAGGATGGATATGCTCGAATCGGTGCTTGATAAGAAACATCAGCTGCCTAATCCGGTTGAGCATGAAGCAACAAAGGCATTTTTGACCGGCATTGATGACGACCAAGCCTTGGGCAACGCAATCTTTTCGATGTATCGGCAGATTACGTACTGGGGCTTTGACGAGCACTTAAGCGACCCCGACAACCGGTTTTGGTTTACCACGGCCTTGACCCAGTTAGCAGTTTTAACGCAGCCTTTGGGGACAATCCAAAAGGTGGTGATTAAATCCTCAGAAGGTCGTTTTTGGGCGCCTACGCCAGATAGCTTGACGAGCCAGACGTTAACGTTAAAAAGCGAAGGCAGAGCCAACTTAGCGAGTTATTTCTTTAGTGGTTATCGGCGCCGCCAGACGTCTATGGTGCCAGTGGGCAAATTAAGCGGGATGCTTGATCAACTGGCGGATTTTGCCAGTACGGTGCGGCCACCTGAAATAGTTTGTGACGTTGGGGACTGGAAAATGACGGTCACTGGTGAAGGCGGCGTTCAGCATGCACAAGGGTCAATGGTTGAGGCCGAGCTGCTGTCGGAACAGTTGCGCGATGTGTTGCCGTTTCCTTATTTGATGCTGTTTGATAATGCCCCCAATCAACTGCAACGCTTGGTGATTGCCTATGCACCGGATGATGACACGGCGGAAAAAATGGTGATTGATCGCCATAGTCAGTCTTTCTCGCTCACAACGCGGCAAGGTGCCACTCGCACGCGGCTCGGCTTTACGAGTCCGGCGGTGGGGCGCTTGCTCACTGGTTTAGACTCGTCACTGGAGCAGCCTAAGCCAGATGAGACGAGCCAAATTGCGCCGAATTTAACCGTCACGGCGCGGTATCGGCAAGGCGACCCAAACATCGTTAAAGGTACCCTGAGCCTCGATGATCCGATTCCGTACTGGGCAAATGTGGCGGCGAAGATCCAGACTTTTTTGGGGGAGTTTGCGCCCCAAATGTTAGACGCGCGGGTAATGAGTCGCAAGACGCCGGCTAAGGGCGAGCTGCTCTATTCCCAAGTCGTTTTCCATCACGGTGGTAGTCCGTATAGTTATATTGCTGATCCGCAGTATGCCGTGGGCGATCGAGTCGTGGTGCCACGCAATCATAGCGAGGCCTATGGCACGATTGTTGCGATGGCTTGGTATGCGCCCAATCAAGCCCCATACCCGCCGGCCCAGACTAAGCGGATTTCGCGCCTCGCTGACCCATTGGAGGAAGCAGAGGACCGTTAGACTTTGTAGGGGATGCGCGCACACTCAAAAAGAGGGGGTAGCCTTGGACCAAGTGACTTTTCTCAGGCGTTTGCTGGCGATTAGTGAAGCAGGACTGGCATATGCGCAGGATCGCTTTGATCAGGAACGGTATCAAGACCTTCAGCGTCTCGCACAGCAGCAAATCGCCACGCTTGGCGACTGGCCGGTAGCGCAAGTCGCTGATTTGTTCGCGCAAGAAACTGGCTATCCCACGCCTAAAGTGGATGTGCGGGCTTTTATCACCCGCCAGCAACAAGTCTTGTTGGTCGCGGATGCCACTGGCCACTGGGCTTTGCCAGGTGGATTTGCTGAGGTTGGCTGGTCGCTGAAAGCCAATGTGGCCAAGGAGGTACGCGAAGAAACTGGTCTGGCCATGAAAGTTGGTGAGTTGCGGGCGATTTACAATACCGCGCAGCGCCCCGATATTCCGCAGGCGTTTCAATATTACAAAATGATCTTCGCCGGCACAATTGGAGCAGGGGAGTTTGCGGCTAATAGTGAAACGGTTGCGACCGGTTGGTTCAGCGAAGACGCCTTGCCGCCGCTTTCGCTGAAGCGCACCACGCCGGAACAATTAAAGCAGTTGTTCGCAGGTGGTGAACTGTACATTCAATAGTAATTTTGAAGTGAGGAAACGAGACCTCACTTTTTTGATTCTGCGAGGCAAGCAAGTTCAGTGGCGCCGGGCTAAAGCCTGATTGACGAGGGAGATGAAAGGGGTATCATTAACTTAAATTGGGCGATTATGGGCAATTTCTTGGGAGGACAAGATGGGGATATTAGTACAAAATGAATCTCAAATGCAGGACTTGGTGCGCGCATTGGGGGTCGAGCCAGAGGCTAATTTTTTGTATGCTCGGCATCATAACGGTGCGGGGAAGGCGTTCGCGTTGGACCTGCTTGGACCTAGTGCGACCACTGCCAGTGAACCTGCTTTTCTGCTCGTCTTTACGCCGGCTGAAATCATTGCCCAGCGCCTCAGTAATCAGCAAGTCCACCAGTATGCGAGAGCCGACATTACTAACTTCAAAGTGCGCGACGGCGCGCAGAATTCAGTGGTCATTGATTTTGATCATGCTGGAGAGCACGTGAGCTTCTATGCCGATATGGGTTCAAGCATGCGGCTGCAGTATGTCGCTGACAATTTAGCCGCGCTGATGGCCAATCACTTTCTAGGGTATGCGACGGATATGAGCCAAGTCGGGCAGACTGGGTGGGCCAGTTTTAAATACCCACTGCTTGAGTCGCTGCTACCACTGGCGTTAGTGATTGCCATGCTGGCGCTCAAGGCCGATCATTTCGGGCGCTATCTTGCAATTAGTGGTTTGATCCTGGTGTTGATCTGGCTGCCGAAGATTCCACGGCCGCATCGGCGTTAGCGACCACTTTTATCGAGCAACTGAACGCAACGCACCATCAAAAACATCATCGACAGCAAAAAATCCGAATCAAATTTCCAGCTGGAAGCCTGATTCGGATTTTCGTTTGTCTGCATGTTTCGCGCCGTTAACTCTGATTTGCTTTTCCCCTGAACGTCGTCAACCACCAGCGGTCATTGACATCATTGTGGTCGTAGGGCGATAGCTCGCTGATGGCGGCAAGATAGGCTTCGGCCTGCGCCCAGACTGTCGGCGAGTCATCAAAGTAGACAGTGCGTAAGGTATGAATCATAGTCAGGCGTTGATAGTCTTGCCAAGCATAGACGCGCGCGGTTTGCTTGGCGAAATAGTCCTCGACAATTGGCATCGCGGCTTGAACGTCATAATAAACGGCGCCAAACATAAAGTTAGTGCCACTTTGCTGCAGGTTGGCGGCTGCCTCGCTGTTTGGCGGGGTTTTTGCCATCACTGCACTGATGATGGCGGTATAGTACTTTTTCCTGATACTATTGATGGCGAATCCGAGCGCTTCTGCATCCAAGGCGCTAACCTCAGTGATCGTTTCAAAGTAGGTAAGGATTTCGCCTTGGTCTTCTATGGAGAGGCTAGCAAATACGGGGTCGCCCTCTGGAAAAAGCGGGTTGTTTTGCCACTGTAGACTGGTTCTCAGGCCTTTAGCCAGCATCAGCCGCAAGCCCAGCGGTAGACCGGCGATAGCCGCTTCAAACTGGGTCAGAACGGTTAGAATAGCTTCGCGGTTTTGGTGCGCGACTGGCGCTCGCCCCATTAGCTCAAGCTCCGCGCGGTAGCGGTGAAAAAGGCTGAATTGATCGGTGGTCATGCTGGCCGCGTAAAAGGGCAGGGCCAATTTTTCAAGCAAGGTCAACGTTTTGAGAAAGCCTAACTGCGTGCGGCCTTGTTCAAAGCGCGATTGCGTTGAGAGATTCCAATCGCCTAACACCGCCTTCATGGTGAGGCCCAGCTGTTTGCGGCGTTTTGCTAACACCGGCCCCGTTAACAGATCTTCATCCAAAGAAAGCTGCCAATCAGCCGGGATAGTGGACTTTAGGTGGGGATGGTGATGGCTAGGGAGGGCTAAGTTGCACTGTTGCTGGAGCGCAAGCAAATAGTCTGCCAGCGGCCTAGCGCCAATTTGCTCAAGCGCCGAAACCAGTGGGGCAATGCTCTCATCCCGGGCCAAGGCGACGAGTGCGCGCAACTGCGGAGCGACGTTGTTGAAAAAGGTGACCAATGTAGGATCTTGAAGGATTCTGGAAAGATCGTTCGCAATCAGCGCATGGAGCTCAGGGTCGGCTTTGGCCAGCCCTAAGCTCCCGAGCAGCCAGAGGTTATAGTTTTGTTTACCCAGCTGGCGCCCTGTCAGTGCCGTGGCGCGCTGCCAGAGCAGCGTTTTTAACTCGCTGCTGGCAAAAGGAAAGGTCGCAACCATCAAAAATTCTTCGAGATTGTACCAATTTGACGGATCACCCAGCCGATCAGCCAATTCCTGTTCGAAGTGAGCACTCAGCTGACGGGGACTATCAAGCGGTTCATCGAGCCAAGTACAGGAGGTTTGCACGAGTGTCGCTAGCGCCTCTGGTAGAGTACCTTGCGCCAGGTATGCGGTCACGTTCTGCTTGATTTGGGCCCGGTCCCCTAACACGAAATCGTTGAGGACACTTGGGAAAGTGCGCTGATGGCGGCGCAGGGCATCTGTGAGGTCGTTGGCATCCATGCCGATGTTGAACATGAGCTGGGCAGCTGCGTTCACGGAAATATCGGCTAAGCCCCGCTCAAAGCGGGAGACCGAGGCACTGCTTAACCCGCGCCCGGCTTGGCGTACGCCGATTCCACGGCTGGTGCGAAATTGCTGGAAATATTGACCCACCCATGTGTCCATCGCTAAGCTCCTTTTATGCGAGGTATTAATGATAGGTTAAGTATGCGCCGCCATGTCATGACGTTCAAGCCTGAGTCAATCAGTTTTTCAGCTGCGAAAAGTGTATTCAGGGGAGTGGCGCGATGATTTTAGCTTGCGTTTCTAGTCGACCATCGTTATCATTAACGGTGGTATACCAACTCATTTTATATTCAAAAAATGATTAGCTAATCAATTGAACAGATTTGAACGCGCAGGAGTTGCATATTCGCAACACCTCGATCGCGGTGAAAATCTGGCAAGAGATTGGCTATTTTTTATGCCAAAAATTTGGGGGATCAACATGAATCAATCAAGCTCAAACCAAGCGCAACGCGGCCAGATGACGGCTTTGAAGTCAGAGGCTAATGGCAGTGAAGCAGCGGCGGTTAGTGTGGCCGCGGCACCAGAAGTGATGGCCCAACTGAATGAACCGGAGCTGATAACAGTGTTAAAACTGATCATCAGTGAAGTCGGACCCTTGGATCAGGCTCGGAATGTGATTGAAGCCTTGCCATTGTTGAAGGCATTTCGAGATGGCCCACAACTGGGCGAAACAATTTCGACTCGCACCACGCTGGCTTTTGCCACCGATAATCTTCATCGGCTTGTGGCAGCCCAGAAACAAAGAGTGACCAAAGGCATCGCGCGTGAGCTGGCCGCCAAGGCGACAGCCCAGCAAGAGCACGAAACGGCGCTTCAGGTTGAGCTAGAAGAGCTCATGTTTAGTCGGTTGGCTCACACAGTGCTGCGGCCCGCCGCCATCCGCGTGGATGCATCTCAGCAGCATCTGATCTATGATGCGGATTCACCTGAGTTCACGGCGTTTCACTTTCATGGCGCGCCGCTTGATTTTGGTGCCCTGCTTGATGGGCAGGTGATGACCCCTTATCAGGAACATTTAAGTGCCTATGAACGCTATCAAAAATATAAAAATGACTTCGAGCAGGCCCGCAGTTTTGCACAGTACCAAATGGCGCAGCACGCACCAGCGGCAACCAGTAAGCCAAGTCTGAACGAGTACCTGCAAGATTTTTATCGGGAATGGAACGCTGGCCCTGATGGCCGGTTCGGTAGTTGGTTTGCGCAAATTAGCGACGTTCGGTTACGGGCGAATTGGTTCGAACTGGCGCAAAAAGAGCCTGCTGACGCGACCCTAAACAGTTTTTATGAGGAATTAGATGACACAAAAATCTATCATGACGGAGACTCGCTTGGCACGCTGTTGGTGGATAGTCGACGCCAGTTACCATCCGAGCTGGCAACCATTGAAGCCAACTCTGCCTTCCACCCACTGCTGGCAGCCTACCCGAAACTCAGCGCCTCTGCCTTGGTTGAACATTATTTTGATTCCTTGCAGGAGGAGAAATTGCTGCTCTGGTATCAAATGCGCACTTTGCATGAACGATTGCTTGCGGCGGGTCGGTTAGGGCTGAACCTCTTGCCAGCAGCACTGCAGGAGGGCGACAATCGGGTGCGTTTCTATGCGGGGCTGATTGAAGCCCTCGAGAATGGCCGGGCTGATTCGTGGCAAGGCTTGCTGACGTGGATTCAGACCAATCAAGGCCGCCGAGAATTGCCGAGCCTCAGCCAAGACCAGCCGCGGCACTTCGATGACTGGGAACGTGTCCAGCAATGTCGCCAATCCTGGTTAACCGGCAGGCATTGTCCGGAGTTGGTGAGCGAGTTTTGGCCAGAAGGGGTCGAGGGCTTCAAGATGCTGATTGATGCCATGGCGCAGGCAGCTAATGCAATCGCCAGCCAAAAGGCCACCTTTGAACAAGTGGCAGGGGCTCAGGCCAAAATGCAGGCACTGCTTGCCGCGTCAGATGATTAGCCATGATCCCGATCATGAATCTGTTGATTCTGACCAAATCAGTCAAAGATTAAGCCACATTGGCGGTGCCTGAAAAAGGTGCCGCTTTTTGATGAAGTGGTTGATATAAGTGGCGACCAGTCAGCCGGCTCGCCTGTGATTGGCAGCATTAGATAACCGGCTATCATGCTGGCCTAGTGTCTGAATGGGCCTAGCCAAATTTACTTGTGACAACACAGAAAAAGACCTCATCATCGGCATGATGAGGTCCAAAAGTGGTGATAGGCTAAACGCGGTGCGCCGCAAACGTTTGGCCATTTAAGTTTTTCAGCCGTCAGTCTCCGAGTTGGTCAAACCGAGAGATAAAACGGTATTGGAGAAATTATCCGGTTGAACGGCTAGGCGATAATCTGCTCTCTGATACACCGATTGATGGCAATCAGACGCTGGGGCGGCATGACTCGAGCGGGTAGTTGATTATAATACTGCACAAAAGCGTCAATGCTGGTGAAGCCCTCCGGTTCCGCACCGGATTGTCCAAGATTATCTAGGCGGTGATTCAAATCAACAATGATGTTGGATTCACCTTGCGGGTAAACATACACCACGAAGCCGTGCAGGTACGGTGGAATCTTAAGATGTTGACTCAATAAGTCGCGCAACTGCCTTTTGGCTGTGCGGACCTGCTCAGTGGGATTGCTGTAGCCCAGGCGCGCCGTTAACGGCCGGTTCCGATGGGCAATCAGCGTATAAGGGCAGGCTGGGCCTAACTTGCGAATCTTTGGTGGCAGAGCAGCTTCGACGAGCGGCCAGAATTTCTCACACTCATTCTTGAGTTGCTGATTACAAACCTGGTGGTAAACCGTACCCGCCCAGTACTTTGTTTCAAGCATGAAAACTCCGCGGCGACTCGTAATAAGATGATCAATTTGCCGCACCGGACTATTTGTGATGGGATGAAAGAACACGTTGGCAAAAATCGTGATTCTGTCATCTGAATGGGCGGCAGAGAGTCCTTTTAGGCGCTGATAGGTGAGATACTCACCACGGTTCGTGTAAGGCCGCTCTGCCATCAGCTTGCACCTCCTTTCACGGTCACCAATCTGACCTCGCTTCAATTATTCTGCTTTCAGAACGGTCGGGCCTTGGCCATCGCCGTACCAAGTGACACTAGCAGTGCTAGGCGTCAGTTCAGCTAGTTTGCTTGCAAGCGAATCAAAATCGATGGTTACGCTATCCCCTGGGCGATATTTCAACGTGTTGTTTCTGATGTCCCAAAGGGCGTTCACTGCATCAGGCTCAAGCGTCGTGCCCATCAGTTTTGAAATTTGGCTAAGCGTCGGTTGGTCGAGGTAGATGCCCTTGATCGTATCCTCAGTGCCTTCCCAACCCGTCATATGGATATAAAGATGATTGGTGAGTAGCTCACGGACATTAATTGCTTTAGGTTTGGGCATCTGCGCAAAGTCCTTGTTGATTTCGACACCGAATCCTGAGCTATCGTAGACGGATAAGTTCGCATGGTAGCCAGGTTTATCAAAGCCTAAATCTTCATTACTGCCTGCAGAAGGATTGACCGTGAGATCATCTAAATCGCTTGCTACGTTATCTAACGCGGCTTTTTGTTCTCCAGTCAGGGCAATACCAGAATCGTAGTAGGTTTCAAACATGTCCGGGAAACCAAGGGGCCCGAAAGAGGCATAGCCATCAACCGTCTGCTTCTCGTTGGGAATATTCTCCGCAGTTTCTTTGACCTTAATAATCGCCAGCACGGTCGCAGGATCAGCGCCTTCTTGTTTTGCCAGGTAGGTGGCAATATTAGTCAGAAGCGTCGGTTTGTCCCAGTCCACGACTGGATGGTCTTCTGTCCCCACTAGTGACAGGGTAATATCTTTGAAAATGGCCTTAGTTTTTTTCTGTTGGGCTTTTTCTTCAGCAGTCAGTTTCTTAGTTTTTTGACTCGCTGATTTAGATCTTTTGGTTTGTGTTGTGTTTTTGACACTGCTCTTAGATGCTGAAGAAGTGCCACTTTTTTTGCCTGCACAGCCGCTTAACATGAAGACAGCGCTCATCAACGCCATGGCACTGATGAGAAAATGCCAAGTACTTTTTTTCATCTTGTGACTCGCTTTCTCTGAGATTGAGTGGCAGATGGTGGTGGATCCTTGCTCGAGTCAAGCACCGCTCGCTTGACTTGATTCATTCGCTGTTAATCAGCTGATGTTACTGCACGTCACTCATATCTTCTTCATTCAGGCGCTTCATATATAGGCTGTTGTCAGTTTTATCGGCGTTGGCTTCGAGTGCCTGCTCAATGACTTGCTGAACCGCAATAATGTCCGCCTTGTTGAAGAAAGGGACGCTTAGCGCGTAGGCAGTGCCGCTTTTTTCGACGAATAATTTGGTCAGGATGCCATTGGCAAACATTACTACCCCGACCACGGCTAGAATGATGCCCAACAGTGGCGAACTTGGGAGGGTGAAGATACCAAGAATAGCTAGGATGGCGCCCCAGAAGAAACGGCTGGCTTTGTAGGCTGTGGAGATTGAAGCGCCCGAGATGTTATTGAGCGGAATTGTTTGCTTGTTCTGGCCAGCAGGAATGATGCCGAGCATGGTATTTTGCTCGGTAATGTGCACACCGCGGTAGTCGACTGAGATGCGCCCTTTGATGAAGAACAGAAAGACGCTGGCCGAGAACTCTTTATCGATCCATGAGCCGTTGCGACTCTTTTTGACATTAACGACGGTGTTACCGTTTTGATTGATTTCTGGCATAATTACTTCCTCCAAGTGTTTTGATAAGTGAAATTAGGCAACAAAAAACCGGCCGATGAATAAGATTTTTAGAGGTTCAACAGGGATCTGTTACGAATATGCAACTCCTGTTTCGTTCTATTTATCTTAGTAGCCGGCCGGCTATCTTTTTTGATGAATAAGCATATTGATATATCGCCATTATCTTACTACATAAGTCCGAGAAGCAAAAGCATTTTACGAAAATATATTTTTGGTAATTTGAGGCATACCTTCTGCTGACGATCACAAGCTAGATCGGCCGTCACAAAGGGCCGTGCGAGGCTTGGTGTTTGGCGCCAGCTAATCGATCAGGTTCATTCCGATTAACGCATCGCAAGCCAGTTGCCGCGCTGATGTTTGATCAGAAGGGGTGGATTCGCATCGAGATAGCCCCTAAGTTATAATGAGGCTTGCATAGCGCCGTGATTCGGCGCTGTTTTCATGAGCAAACTGAGTGGTGACCGCTAGCTGCCCTCTTAATTCAAGTTTGCTCACCGAGAGCATGGAAACCCTTGGGATGAAAAGGAGAAATTTGCATGGCGAATATTCAATGGTTCCCCGGTCACATGGCCAAGGCGCGCAACCAAGTCCAAGAAAAGCTGAAGCAAGTCGACCTGGTGCTGGAAATTGTCGATGCGCGGGTGCCAGAAGCGAGCCGCAATCCGATGATGAACCAGATCGTTGGGCAAAAGCCGCGGATCATGGTCTTAAATAAGAAGGATTTGGCTGATCCGAATAAAACCGCGCAATGGTTGGCGTACTACCGGGCGCAAGGGGATGAAGCCATCGCGATTGACGGCCAGCATGCCAAGCGCCTCAACCAGATTCCCCAACTGGCACGGCAAATGATGGCCGCCAAAATAGAAAAGCAGAAGTCCCGAGGCATTCGCAATCCGTCGCTGCGGGCGATGTGTATTGGTATCCCCAACGTGGGCAAATCGACGGTCCTCAATCGCCTGGTCAAGAAAAACATTGCGGTGGTCGGCAACCGTCCCGGTGTTACTAAAAATCAGCAATGGCTGAAAGCCGACGATACGCTGATGCTGCTGGACACCCCGGGGATTTTGTGGCCGAAATTTGAAGATGAGCTGGTCGGTGAGAAGCTGGCCTTGACTGGCGCGATTGCCGACACGGTGTTCCAAGAAGACGGGGTGGGGCTTTTCGGCTTGACCTTCTTCCAGCAAGCTTACCCGGCGGCGTTGAAGCGGGCTTACCACTTGAATGACGACGAAATGGCGCTGGCGCCGGCTGATTTAATGGTGGTGTTGAGTCAAAAAATGGGCTTCGGTGAAACCTTCAACCGGGCGGCGGAACGGCTGATTTTCGATGCCCGGCAAGGCAAATTAGGCGCGTTCACGCTAGAAGTACCAGGTGATTTTGATGGCCACGCTGAGTGAATTAAAACAGCAACTGGCGCAAGCCCCCACTGAGGCCTTGCTGAAAGCGCTGGCCGCCGATCCGCGGGTGGGCGCGCAAAACCTGCTTGCCCAATATGAACGCCGCCAAGCCGAGGCTGAAGCTGAAGCCGCCGATTTGGACTATCGCCGCCGTTATGAGCGAGAATTGTGGCCGCAGTATCCCCATATCGCCGGGATCGATGAAGTCGGGCGTGGGCCGCTCGCCGGTCCAGTGGTCACTTGTGCGGTGATTTTACCGCATGATTGCGGGCTGCCGGTGAATGACTCGAAACAGCTCACCGCCCATGAACGCGAACGGCTCTATCCGCTGATTGTGTCTCAGGCGCTGGCGGTTAGCCTTGGCGTGGCCGACAACCATATGATTGATCGCGAAAACATTTATCATGCCACCGAGCTGGCCATGGCGGATGCAGCGACGCATCTGCGGGTGGCGCCGAACTTTTTACTGGTGGATGCCATGCATGTGCCCGTGGCAATGCCCCAGCGCAAACTGATTCACGGTGATGCCAATAGCATTAGCATCGCCGCTGCCAGCATTGTGGCCAAAGTGGTGCGTGATCGCCTGATGACGATGTATGACCAGATTTATCCAGGCTATGATTTGAAAGACAACAAAGGCTATGGCACGCAAAAACACTTGGCGGGGCTGGCTGAATATGGGGTCACCGAAATTCACCGGATGAGTTTCAGCCCGGTGCGAGAAGCCGCCAAAAATTAAGTCGCGCATTGCGCGGCTTTTTTCGTAATCTAATGTTGCAGGGGGTGCGACATGGATTTACGTGAATTGGTTTACGTGTGGCATTTGGCAATGCATACCAAGGCTTGGCGCCATGAGAATGAATTGTGGGCAGAAATCGAACGGCGTCGACTGAAGGTCAGTGATTCGGTCAAAACCGTGGCCGATTGGGGGCCGCTGGCGGCCATTCAGCCTTTTGTCCATGATGTCGCGTGGTTTCAACAAGCACGAGAGAGCTATCGGGCGGTGCCAGTGCTGACGCGCTTTGATGCAAGTTATCCGCCGCGGCTGGCCGAAAGTAATCAGCCGCCGCTGGTCTTGTTTTATCGCGGGCGGCTAAGCCTGCTGCCGCGGCTAACGCTGGCGGTGGTTGGCGCGCGGACCGCTACGCGCTACACGCGCCAGGCGCTGGAACGGCTGGCCAATGAACTGCCGCCGCTGGCAATTGTCAGTGGCTTGGCGGCTGGGGCTGACACGTTTGCCCTGGAGGTGGCCCTGAGCCGCGGCTGGCCGACGATTGCCGTGATTGCTAATGGCATGGACCGGGTTTATCCGGCAAGTAATCTGGAACTGCAGGCGCGGATTGCTGAAGAAGGGTTGCTGCTCTCCGAGTATCCCGCCGAAGTTTGGCCGGCGCCGTATCGTTTCGTGGCGCGCAATCGCATCATTGCCGGGCTGGCGCATGGGGTGTTAGTCACCGAAGCCGCGCGTAAAAGTGGCAGCTTGATTACGGCCAATTATGCCCTGCAGAATAATCGGGAAGTCTTTGCGCTGCCGAACCGGATGGGGGAGGCGCTCGGGACCGGCACGAATGAGCTGCTTCAAGTCGGCGCCAAATTGGTGCAATCTGGCGTTGATATTATGGATGAGTTGCAGTTTTTCCCTTAGACAGGCATAGTTAAAGGAGGACAAGCGGATGCAGGTCATCCGCCGCTTTTTTGCCAAGGCCGGGCTAAGGCAGCTGTTGCTCCCCGCCGCCTTTATTTGACAAACATAAAATGTATAGAATATGATAGCTGTTGTTTTTGGGCAGCTGCCCAATGAAAGGGGGGCGCACATGACCGCCAAGAATTTGGTCATCGTGGAATCGCCAGCTAAAGCTAAAACTATTGAGAAATATCTAGGGCGTAATTATAAGGTCGTTGCGAGTCTGGGGCACATTCGGGATCTACCGAAAAGTCAGATGGGCATCGACTTTGAGCACAACTATGAGCCCAAGTACATTTCGATTCGCGGCAAAGGCGATGTGATCAAGGAGCTCAAGAAGAACGCCAAGAAAGCGGATCACATCTACCTGGCGGCTGACCCGGACCGTGAAGGGGAAGCCATCGCGTGGCATGTGAGCCATATTTTGAATCTCGATCCTAAAGATAAAAACCGCGTCGTCTTCAATGAAATCACGAAAGACGCCGTCAAAAATGCATTCAAGACGCCGCGCAGCATTGACATGAATTTGGTGGATGCGCAGCAGGCACGCCGAATTTTGGACCGTTTGGTGGGTTATTCCATCAGTCCACTGCTCTGGGCGAAGGTCAAAAAAGGCCTGAGCGCCGGGCGGGTGCAGTCGGTGGCGCTGAAGCTGATCATCGACCGCGAAAATGAAATTCGTAATTTTAAACCAGAAGAATACTGGAGCTTGGATGCCGAATTCAAAAAAGGTGCCAGCAAAAAATTCGCGGCCAGCTTCTATGGCCTGAATGGCAAGAAAATGGCGCTGCCGAACAACGATAAAGTGCAAGAAGTCCTGCGCGGCATCAACAAGAAGCAGCCATTTACCATTACCAATGTGGTGAAAAAGGAACGCAAGCGGTTCCCAGCCCCGCCATTTACCACCAGTTCCCTTCAGCAGGAGGCCAACCGGAAGCTCGGTTTCCCGACCCGTAAAACCATGATGCTGGCCCAGCAGTTGTATGAAGGCATCAACTTGGGCGGTAAACTCGGGACGGTTGGGCTCATCACCTATATGCGGACGGACTCAACGCGTGTGTCCAATGTCGCCAAAACCGAAACCTCGCACTTCATCCATGAAGCCTATGGTGAAGCCTATGCGGCCGTGAAAATCCGCCAAGGCAAGCTCCAAGAAGGCGCCCAAGACGCCCATGAAGCGATTCGGCCTACCAGCACCATGCGGACGCCAGAGCAAATGGAAAAGGTGCTGAACAAGGACCAAATGAAGCTGTACCGTTTGATTTGGAGTCGCTTTGTCGCCAGCGAAATGACGCCGGCGGTGATTAACACGGTGCAGGTGACCCTCGAACAAAACGGCGCGACCTTCAGGGCCAACGGGAGTCAAACCAAGTTCGCCGGTTTCACGAAGCTTTATGTCTCCAGCCGTGATGAAGAAGCCAAAGATAACCTGTTGCCAGAGCTGGCCATCGGGGATGAAGCCACCCTGGTCAAAACCGACCCGGCGCAACATTTCACCCAGCCACCGGCCCGCTATTCAGAAGCGAACCTGGTCAAGGCCTTGGAAGAAAATGGCGTCGGGCGGCCAAGCACCTATGCGCCGACCATCGAAACCATTAAGAAGCGGTACTACGTCAAAATGACAGCGCGCCGTTTCGAACCGACGGAATTAGGTGAGATTGTCAATGACCTGATCAACGAATTCTTCCCTGACATTGTGAACATCAAATTCACGGCGACGGTTGAATCCGAGCTTGATAGCATCGAAACTGGCAAAACGGATTGGGTCAAGGTTATCGATCAGTTCTACCAGCCTTTTGCCAAGGAAGTGGAATCTGCTGAAAAAGGCATCGAGAAGGTGCAGATCAAAGACGAACCCGCTGGCTTTGATTGTGACATTTGCGGCGCCCCGATGGTGATCAAGCTGGGCCGCTTCGGCAAGTTCTATGCCTGCTCGCGGTTTCCAGAATGTCGCAACACCAAGGCCATTGTCAAAGAAATCGGTGTCATTTGTCCGAAGTGCGGCAAAGGCCAAGTGGTCGAACGTAAATCCAAACGCAATCGCACCTTCTACGGTTGCTCGCGCTACCCAGATTGTGATTTTGTTTCCTGGGATAAACCCGTCGGCCGCGATTGCCCGAAGTGCGGGCATTTCTTGGTCGAAAAGCGCAGCCGCGGTAAAGTCCAAATCGTCTGCCCAAATGGTGACTACAAAGAAGAAACTGTGAAGGCCTAGTCGCGCGGCGACCAAGCTGGTGCAACGAACGCCGCGCAATGCGGCGTTTTTTTGTAAAGGCTGCGGAACTAGGCGCTTTTAGCCTGACAATTAGCCTAGCTTGAGGCATGACTGCCGATCTTTGGCAGTGAGGCCTCAAGCTAGGCTAATTGTTCAGGCGTTGCCTAGTGGAGCGCAACTAGTAAAGGCTGCGAACGAAGGCGCACTTAGCGGAATGGCTAGCCTAGCGCCAGGACTTGCCGCGGTACGCGGTGAGGCATGACGCGTAGCTAATCACTCAAGCGTTGCCTTCGTGAGCGCAACTGAAGCAGGCTGCGACACCAGGCACTTTTAGCCTAAACCAAACGACCATTTTTTCTCATGACCTACTCAAGGAGGAATTCTCATGCCAACAGTCAACGTTGTCGGGGCCGGGTTAGCCGGCAGTGAAGCCGCCTGGCAGATTGCCAAGCGCGGGGTGGACGTCAAGCTCTACGAAATGCGTCCGCAAACTTCAACGCCGGCGCATCATACGGCGCAGTTTGCCGAGCTGGTGTGCACGAACTCACTGCGGGCGAATGCCGTGACCAATGCCGTGGGCCTGCTGAAAGAGGAAATGCGCCGGCTAGATTCGATCATCATGAGCAGCGCAGATGCCAACGCCGTGCCGGCAGGCGGAGCCTTGGCTGTCGATCGCGAACCGTTCAGTGCTGAAATCACGGCTAAACTGCGCCAGCATCCCCGCATCCAGGTGATGCCAGAGGAATGTGAGACTTTCCCGGCAGGCATCACCGTGGTGGCAACTGGTCCGTTGACCGCGCCGACTTTGGCGGGCCAAATTGCCACGCTGAATGGCGAGGAAGGCTTGCACTTTTTCGATGCCGCGGCCCCCATTATTGACGCGGCTTCAATCAATACCGATATTGCCTTTAAGCAGTCGCGTTATGACAATGGCGAGGCGGCTTACTACAATTGCCCGATGAATCGCGATGAATTTTACGCGTTCCAGGATGCCTTGTTGCATGCGGAAGTCGCCGAAGGGCACGAATTCGAAAATCTTAAAGTGTTTGAAGGTTGCATGCCGGTCGAAGTAATGGCTCAGCGTGGCAGCCGCACCTTGCTGTTTGGCCCGCTCAAACCGGTAGGTATCATCGATCCGCGCACCGGCAAGCAGCCGTTTGCCGTGGTGCAGCTGCGCCAAGACAACGCGGCGGCATCACTTTATAACATGGTAGGCTTTCAAACGCACCTCAAATGGGGTGAGCAAAAGCGCGTGTTCCGCATGATTCCTGGTTTGGAAAACGCCGAAATCGTGCGCTATGGCGTCATGCATCGTAACACCTACATGAATTCGCCACTGGTGCTGAGCGCCACTTATGAGAGTCGCAAGCAAGATGGGCTGTTTTTCGCCGGGCAAATGACTGGCGTGGAGGGCTATGTGGAATCAGCGGGTAGCGGGCTGATTGCTGGCATCAATGCCGCCAGGAAAGCCCTCGGTCAACCGCTGCTGGCCTTCCCGGCTGAAACTGCCATTGGGGCGATGGCCCATTACATCACCCACACCAGCCCCCGGCATTTCCAACCGATGAACGCGAACTTCGGCATTATGCCAACGCTGGACATTCCCATCAAAAACAAACTCGCGCGTAATCAAGCATACGCCGATCGGGCGTTAGCGGCCTTGCCGCTGGACGCATAACGCATAAACTCAGGGCAGCCCATCACCTCAAATCGAGGCCATGGGCTGTCTTTTTGTTCCCAGCGGCTTGACTTTTAACGGCTAAGCCATTGTGATACCGTAAGGCTAGGAGGTGAGCAGATGGCTGAGGAAACCGAATTTTTGCAGTACCTGGCTGTGGAGCGGCACTATTCGCCGGAAACCCAGAAGGCCTACCAAGAAGACATCAACGATTTTCGCCAGTTTCTGACGACCAGTGGCAACTTCAAAGGCTTTGCCAAAGTCGATCGCCTGGATGTCCAAACTTACCTGTCGGCGCTGGCGGACCGCAATTTGGCGCGCAGCTCGGTGGCGCGAAAAATGAGCAGTTTGCGCAGTTTCTACCGCTATTTGATTCGCGTTGGCCAAGCCCAAGTGGATCCGTTTGAACTCGTTGAAACCCGCAAATCGCATCACCACCTGCCCAGTTTTTTCTACGAAGCCGAAATTCAGGAGTTGTTCACGACGGTCGCAGGCGACCAGCCGCTTGATTTGCGCAACAGCGCTTTGCTGGAAGTGTTGTATGGCACGGGTATCCGGGTATCTGAATGTGCCAACTTAACGCTGCCGCAAATCGATTTTGACCTTGAAGTGATGCTGATTCACGGTAAAGGCAACAAGGATCGCTACGTGCCCTTTGGTTCGTATGCTAAAACTGCCTTGCAGCGGTATCTCAAAACTGCGCGGCCAACGCTGATGGCGAAGGTTCCGACCCATCAGCGGGTGTTCGTGAACCAACACGGCCGGCCACTCACAGCGCGAGGGATTGAGTACATTCTGGATCAGTTGATCAAGCAAACCAGCCTCACCGCCGATATTCATCCCCACATGCTGAGGCACAGCTTCGCGACGCACATGCTTAACCACGGCGCGGATTTGCGCACGGTGCAGGAGCTGCTGGGGCATGCGAGTCTCTCGACGACCCAGATTTACACCCACATGACGACCGACCATTTGAAAAGTGATTACATGAAGTATTTTCCTAAGCACAATTAGCACTTGACCAATTTCAGTGCTAATAATCAGTCAAAAGACCGATGCCGGCTAGCAGTCAGACCGGTACACTACAAGGTATTCTCAAGCAGTCGCACGTTAGTAAAGGAGCCCATACTTATGACAACAATTGCAGCAGTGCGTAAAAATGGCCACACCGCCATCGCCGGTGACGGCCAAGTGACGTTAGGCGAAAAGGTAATCATGAAAGGCAACGCGCAGAAAATTCGGCGCATCTATAACGGCCAAGTCGTGATCGGTTTTGCCGGCGGGGTGGCGGATGCCATCACCTTGGAAGACTGGTTGGAAAAGAAGCTGGAAACCCATGCTGGTAATCTCCGCCGCTCTGCGGTGGCGCTGGCCCAAGATTGGCGCAAAGACCCAACCTTGCAGAAGCTGCAGGCCGAGCTGATTGCCATGGACAAGGACGATTTGCTGCTGATTTCCGGGCAAGGCGAAGTGATTGAACCGGACCAGGACGTGGTGGCGATTGGTTCTGGTGGCAATTACGCTCAGGCCGCCGCCATTGCGATGCTGCGGCACACGCAAATGAGTGCCGAGAACATTGCTAAAGAGGCCATCGAAATCGCCTCGAACATCGATATTTTTACCAACCAGAATATTCGCGTCGAAAGTTTCTAAGGAGGGCCCGCTATGTCAGTGAAAACACCAAAAGAAATTGTGGCTCAGCTCGATCAATATGTCATTGGGCAAGATGAAGCCAAGCGCGCCGTGGCGGTGGCCTTGTACAACAGGCATCGCCGGATGGAACTGCCAGAACAGATGCAGCAAGATATCACGCCCAAGAACCTGCTGATGATTGGGCCAACTGGGGTGGGGAAAACGGAAATCGCCCGCCGGCTGGCCAAGGTCGTCAACGCCCCGTTTGTCAAAGTCGAAGCAACCAAGTTCACCGAAGTCGGCTATGTCGGCCGAGATGTGGAGTCCATGGTCCGTGACCTCGCCGATGTCGCGGTGGCGATGGAAGAAGCCCAGGCTTTTGCCGCAGTCCGCGGCCGCGCCCAGCGCCAAGCCGATAAGCGCCTAGTCCGCCTGCTGGTCCCAGCCATCAAGAAGGAAAAGAAAAACACTAATCCGATGGCTGATATGATGAGCATGCTTCAAAACATGCAAAACGGTCAGATGCCGCAGCCGCAGCAGGAAGATGGTGAGCTCACCGATGAAATTCGCAACCAGCGCCTGACCGTGGCCGAGCAGCTGGAGCAAGGCCTGCTGGAAGACCGCGAAATCACCGTCGCCGTCGAAGATGAGAAAAAAGGCAACGGCATGGGCGATATGTATGGTCAAATTGGCATCGACCTCTCCGACATGATGGGGTCGATGATGCCCAAGAAGAAAGTCCAACGTACGATGACCGTGAAAGAAGCGCGGGAAGTCTTCATTCGCGAGGAAAGTAGCAAGCTGGTCAACCACGCGGATATCTACCACAACGCGATTCGCCAAGCCGAAGACAACGGGATTATTTTCATCGATGAAATCGATAAAATCGCCGCCGGCAACAAGCAATCAGCCGGTGAGGTTTCCCGTGAAGGTGTGCAGCGCGATATATTGCCGATTGTTGAAGGTTCGCAAGTGTCCACCAAGTATGGCCCGCTGAACACCGAGCATGTGCTGTTCATTGGCTCTGGTGCGTTTGCCACCGCCAAGCCGTCAGATTTGATTGCCGAGCTGCAAGGGCGCTTTCCAATTCGGGTGGAGCTGAAAGATCTAACCAAGGACGACTTCGTGCGGATCTTGACCGAGCCTGACAATGCGCTGGTGAAGCAGTACATGGCGCTGATTGGCACCGATGGCGTTAAAATCACCTTTACCCAAGAGGCGATTGAACGCATTGCCCAAATCGCCATTGACGTCAACCGGGACACTGACAACATCGGGGCGCGGCGCTTGGCCACGATTTTGGAGAAGCTACTGGAAGACATTTTGTATGAAGGGCCTGACATGCAAATGGGTGATATCACCATCACCGAGAAGTATGTTAACGACAAGGTGGGCGATATTGCCGCCGACAAGAACATGACGCGGTACATTTTGTAACGGGCTGTGACAAAAGGCGGTTTTGGAGCCGACAGGTAGCCTAGCCATCCACCAAGTCCGAACTTTGGACTCGGTGGATGGCGTAGCTAACTGCTCGGCTCCAGCCTTTTGGCGCGTAACTCTGCTGGCACATTCGGAGCTAATATTGAAGTTGCCGCCGGTATCACAATTCCTTTGGTCTAGCCCAAAATTTAGGCGTGGAGGTTGAACCTGAAGCGCTATCATGGTATAAATGGACACGTTGACCGCGACAGCGGTAATTCTGGAAATAAAAGGAATGAGCAAATATGGCAACGCTGACCAATGATTTTTTGACAGTCACCATCAGCGAGCACGGCGCTGAAGTGACCAGTATCATCAACAACCACACCGATCAGGAATATATCTGGCAAGCGGATCCTAAAGTTTGGAAACGCCACGCGCCAGTACTGTTCCCGATTGTCGGGGCCTTGAAGAATAATGAGTACCGCTATGAGGGTCAGACTTACCACATGAGCCAGCATGGCTTCGCCCGGGATCGCGACTTCACCGTGGAGGCGCAGTCGGATAGGCAGGTGACCATGGTGCTGAAAGATGACGCCGAAAGCCGCAAAGTGTATCCTTTCGCTTTTGTCCTGAAGCTGATTTTCACTTTGGAAAACAATGGCTTGACTGTGACCTACCACGTCGAAAACCCGGCAGCAGAGGCACCACTTTACTTCTCCATTGGCGGTCACCCGGGCTTTAACATCCCAGTGACGCCAGACACCAAGTTTGAGGATTACTTCTTGGCTTTCCAGCCGCTGAAGTCGCGCGTGCAGGTGCCACTGATTGCCGGCGAAGGCATCGATTACAAGCACCGCACCTTGGCAGCCACTGATGCCAATTTGCAACTCAACCATGAGTTCTTTAAGCAAGACGCGGTGATTTACGAACTCAACGGTCGCTCCGCTTTCTCCCTGCGCTCCGACAAAACTCGCCATGGCGTGATGCTGACGACGACCGACGCGCCGTTTATCGGTGTCTGGAGTCCATATCCAACCGAAGGCAATTTCGTCTGCTTGGAACCATGGTGGGGCATTGCCGACACCACCGATGCCACTGGCAATTTAACCGAAAAGCTCGGTATCAACAAACTTGAACCAAATGAGATTTTCGATCACAGTTATTTGATTGAAATCTTCTAAACCTAAAAAAGGCGCTGTCTTCACCCCCGTCGTGGGTCTGAAGGCAACGCTTTTTGCGTGTCAGCTTATTGACGCTTGCGGCGCAGGTATTGGCCCAGGCCAAAGGGCACCATGTTTTCGGTGCCCGCCTTGATGCGGGCGAAGTTGGCGCGGTGGCGCACCATAATCACCAGCCACACCACTGTTGCCACGGCAGTTAAGATCCAGTCATGGAAGAACAACGAGCCCAGTACCACCAGGGTCATCCCCAAAGTGGAGGCGACACTGACCATGCTGGTGAGTAGCACCAGACTGAGGAAGACCGCGCAGCAGAACAGAAAAAACACGGGATTGTAGGCCAGCGCAATGCCGGCAGAGGTGGCAACGGCTTTCCCGCCTTTGAAGCCGATGAACACCGAGCAGGTATGGCCAAACACAGCCGCCAAGCCGACAATTAAGACCCACCAATGGGGCGTGATGCCAAAGAAGGCTGGTAACGACGCGCCGAGCGTCCCTTTGAGAATATCCATCACCAGCACAATCGAGCCACCCACTGGCCCGAGCACGCGATAGGCGTTGGTAGTGCCAATGTTGTGGGAGCCGGCGGTGCGGATATCTTGATGGAAGAATAGCTGGCCGACCCAGACACCGCTGGGAATCGAGCCAATGAGGTAAGAGAGGATGAAGCAAAAAACAAGGGTCATGGGTAAGTCCTTTCTGTGCGCAAGGCCGAAACGGCTGCGCAAGATGATGGCAACACTGCCGCCCAGGTGCTGGTTACAACCAGCATAATCAGTGCTTCCAGTTTACCATTTTTTGACCAAAGCGGGAATCTTGCGTAAAATAGATTGTCCGAACACTTATTCGGGTGTGACACCAAAGGGAAGTGCGAGGTCCACAGCCTGATAGATGCGCTCACGAAGACAACGCCTGAGTGCTTTGCTACGCCTGAGTCGCCGCCGCTTGCCGCGGCAACGCCTCCGGCTAGGCAAAGCATCAGGCTAAAAGCGTCTTCGTTCGCAGCCTGGACAAAATTCCCTTTCACCTAGGCCTTGGTCTGGTGTATTGTAATTGGAGTTGCACGAAAAAGGAGTAAACAATGGCGAAAGCAAGTGAAACATACACCGATTCATCAATTCAGGTGCTGCATGGCTTGGAGGCTGTGCGCAAGCGGCCGGGGATGTATATTGGGTCGACCGATGCCCGCGGCTTGCACCATCTCGTTTATGAAATCGTCGATAACTCAGTCGATGAAGCGTTGGCTGGGTATGGCGACAAAATCGCGGTGACCATTCATCAAGATAATTCGATCACCGTTCAAGATCATGGCCGCGGCATGCCGACCGGGATGCATGCATCGGGCAAACCGACCATCGAAGTCATCTTAACCGTGCTACATGCCGGCGGGAAGTTTGATCAAAATTCTTATAAAACTTCAGGCGGCTTGCACGGGGTTGGCTCTTCCGTCGTGAACGCCTTGAGCGAATCACTCACCGTGCGGGTCGTGCGGGATAAGCACGGCTTCGAGGAACATTTCATTAATGGCGGCCATCCTGATGGCGGTCTTCAGAAGCTCGGGAAAATCAACGAACCCAATGGCACGATGATTACCTTCAAGCCGGATCCGACGATTTTCCAAACCACGACGTATAACTTTGATACGCTGGCGGAACGGTTGCGCGAATCGGCCTTTTTGTTGAAGAATATTATCTTCACCTTAACCGATGAACGCACTGGCCGCGCGGAAACCTACCACTATCCAGATGGCTTAGTCAGCTTTGTGAAGTATCTGAACGAAGATCGCGATACCGTCAGTCCAGTCTTCAACTTCGAAGGCACCAAGGACGGCATTGTCGTTGACTTCGCGGGTCAATACAACGATGGCTACTCGGAAAACACCATTAGCTTCGTCAATAACGTCCGCACCGGCGACGGCGGGACCCATGAAGTGGGGATGCGGAGCGCCATCACCCGGGCTTTCAATGATTTTGCTCGCAAAGTGAACCTGCTGAAGGATAAGGATAAAAACCTGGAAGGCTCCGACGTCCGCGAAGGGTTGGCAGCGGTGCTGTCGGTGCGGATACCGGAAGAAATCCTGCAGTTTGAAGGTCAAACCAAAGGCAAACTCGGCACCCCGCAAGCGCGGACGGTAGTCGACAATGTCCTTTACGAAAAAATGAGCTTCTGGTTGATGGAAGGTGGCGACGAAGCTCAAGAGCTTGTGCGCAAAGCCGTCCGCGCCCGCGAAGCTCGCGAAGCGGCCCGCAAAGCTCGTGATGACTCGCGGACCGGGAAGCGCAAGAAGAAGGATCAAGGCCTGCTCTCAGGCAAGCTGACCCCGGCGCAAAGCAAAAACGCCGCCAAAAACGAACTGTACCTGGTCGAAGGGGATTCGGCCGGTGGCTCCGCCAAGCAAGGCCGCGACCGCAAATTCCAAGCCATTTTGCCGCTGCGAGGGAAAGTCCTGAACACCCAAAAGGCCAAGTTGCAGGATATCGTCAAAAACGAAGAAATCAACACGATGATTTACACCATCGGCGCTGGCGTCGGTGCCGAATTTGACGTTAAGCAAAGCAATTACGACAAGATCATCATCATGACCGATGCGGATACCGATGGCGCCCACATCCAAATCTTGCTATTGACCTTCTTCTATCGTTACATGCGGCCGCTGATGGATGCCGGCAAGGTTTACATTGCTTTGCCGCCGCTGTACCGGCTACAAAAAGGCAAAGGTGCCAACGTCAAAATCGCCTACGCCTGGACCGACGAGGAGTTGGAAAAAGAAACCCAGAAAATGGGTAAAGGCTACACGTTGACGCGGTTCAAAGGGCTAGGCGAAATGAACGCCGATCAGCTCTGGGAAACGACCATGAATCCGGAGACTCGCACCCTGATTCGCGTTCACGTGGAAGACGGCGCCTTAGCTGAACGCCGGGTCACCACCCTGATGGGCGACCGGGTGGAGCCGCGGCGGGAATGGATTGAGTCCAATGTCGATTTTGATATGGATGAGGAGGGTTCCATCATGGAAACCAAGACTTCAGATCACACTGACATGCAGTTCGGGGTCAACCAGATCAAGAAACAGCTGACGAAGAAGGGTAAATAAATGGCAAACCATATTCAAGAAATGGCGTTAGAAGACGTCATGGGTGAGCGCTTCGGCCGCTATTCCAAATACATCATTCAAGAGCGGGCCTTGCCCGACGTGCGCGACGGTTTGAAGCCGGTGCAGCGCCGAATTTTGTTTGCCATGAATCAAGATGGCAACACGTTTGACAAAGGCTTTCGCAAGTCCGCCAAATCCGTCGGGAATGTCATGGGTAATTTTCACCCCCATGGCGACTCCTCGATTTATGAGGCGATGGTGCGCCTGAGCCAGGATTGGAAGCTGGAAGAGCCTCTGATTGAAATGCACGGGAATAACGGTTCGATGGACGGTGATCCGCCAGCGGCGATGCGTTATACCGAAGCCCGCTTGGCCAAGATTTCCGGCGAACTGCTGAAGGATATCGACAAAGATACCGTCGACATGGTGCTGAATTTCGATGACACCACTGAAGAGCCGACCGTGCTACCAGCCGCCTTTCCCAATCTGCTGGTCAATGGTGCTACCGGGATTTCTGCCGGTTACGCCACTGACATTCCGCCGCATAATTTGCGGGAAGTGATCAATGCACTGCTGAAGCTGATGAAGCAGCCTGATGCCAGTTTGAGTGATCTGATGCAGTTCGTGCAAGGGCCAGATTTCCCGACTGGGGGGATCATTCAAGGCCTCGCCGGCATTCGCCAGGCCTATGAAACCGGCCGCGGCAAAATTGTCGTGCGGGCGCGGACGCATACCGAAGACATGCGCGGTGGTAAGCAGCAAATCGTCATCACCGAACTGCCATACGAAGTCAACAAGGCGCAGCTGGTCAAGAAAATCGATGAACTGCGGCTGGCCAAGAAGGTTGATGGCATTGCGGAAATTCGCGATGAAAGTGACCGTTTTGGCCTGTCCGTCGTGATTGAACTCAAGAAAGAGGCCAATGCAGACGGGATTTTAACCTACCTGTTCAAAAACACGGACCTGCAAATCAACTACAACTTCAACATGGTCGCCATTGCGGACATGAAGCCTAAGCAGCTGGGCCTCAAGCCGATGCTGGAAGCCTACTTGAAACACCGCCGCAATGTGATTACCCGGCGCACCGAATACGACCTGAAAAAGGCCGAAGCCCGGCAGCACATTGTTGAAGGCTTGATCAAGATGATTTCGATTCTGGATCAAGTCATCAAGGTCATTCGCGGTAGTGAAAACAAGGCCGATGCCAAGCAAAACCTGGTCAAACAGTTTGACTTTAGCATTGAGCAGGCCGAAGCCATTGTGTCCTTACAACTGTATCGGTTAACCAACACGGATATCACCGCGCTGGAGGCGGAAGCCGCGGAACTGGCGAAAAATATCGCGCACTACCATGATATTTTGACCCATGAGGCCACCCGCGATGCCGTCATCGAAAGTGAACTGATCACCATTGCCAAGACTTATGGCAAGGATCGGCGTTCGACCATTCAGGCGGAAATCGAACAACTCGAAGTTGACACCACGGTTACGGTGGCGGATGAGCAGGTGATGGTGATGGTTTCGCGCGATGGCTACATGAAGCGTAGTTCGCTGCGCAGCTATCAAGCCGTCGATCCAGATGACAACGGGCTGAAGACCAACGACTTCCCTGTGTTCCAGCAGGAAATGAGCACCTTGGCCCATTTGTATATGTTCACCAGTGCCGGCAATGTGATTTACCGGCCGGTGCACGAACTGGAGGATACCCGTTGGAAGGATGCCGGGGAGCATTTGTCCCAAGCGGTGGGGATCAACTCCGAAGAAACTGTGATTGCGGCCTTTGGGTTTGATACGCTGACGGAACCAGGCAACTTTGTCCTCGGCTCTTCAGACGGCTATATCAAGCAAACGGCCTTGGCGGATCTGCAGCCGCAGCGTGGCTACAAGAACCGGGCGATGGTGGGGATGAAGCTCAAAGATAAGTCAGCCGTGGTCACGAACGCTTACTTCGTCGCCCTTGATAGTCAACAAACTGTCACTGCCGTCACCTACCAGGCCTATGGTCAGCAGTTCCCGCTGAGCGAAGTTAGTGTGATTGGGGCGCGCGCCACTGGGGTCAAGAGCATGGCGCTGAAGGCTGGAGACCATGTGGTGAGCTACGTCCTAGCAGATGATCCGGAGAAAACGGAAATTGGCATTTTGACTCAACGCGGCGCCTTCAAGAAGATGAAACTTCAGGAACTCGGCATTGGGGCGCGCGCGCGGCGCGGCCTGATGGTGCTCCGCGAGTTGAAGCGTGATCCGCATCGCATTGTCGCGATGACCTTGGTTGACGACAACACGCAACTAACGATTGTCACGGCTAAGGATAAACAAGTCACCTTGAACCCTAGTGACTATCCAGACGGTGATCGCTATTCTAATGGCTCATTCGTGCTGGATACGGATACGGTCGGCGAGCCGAAATTTGTCCATCGCGACCAGATTTTAGAACTACCGGCAGAAAATTAATTTAAAATAATTCTTAAGAGGCCCGAATAATCGGGCCTTTCTTGCATTCTGTTGTAATACAGATTCGTGATTACTGTTCCATAAAAAATAGCGACAGTGAGGGGCCAAAACCTTGATAAATCAACATTTTGCCCAAAAAAGATAGTGAAATTATTAGCAAAGTTGGCGACAAAGCCGCCACGAAGATATGGCTTTCATTGCCTTAAGAACGGGAAAGAAAGTGCTTGCATAGCGCTTGTGACGTGTTATACTAAGACTGTAAAATCTGTGATAAGGAATTCAACTATAGGAGGCTATCCAGATGAAGCAGTTAGACAAGACAGACATCAAAACCTACTGGGATGGTTTTAATGCTGGGGACTGGCAAGATGAAATTAACGTACGTGATTTCATCCAAAAGAACCTGACCCAATATGATGGCGACGAATCATTCCTCGCCGGCCCAACCGAAGCCACCACGATCTTGAACAATCAGGTGTTGAACCTGAAGAAGCAAGAACGTGAAGCTGGCGGCGTGCTCGATGCCGACACCAAAGTGGTTGCTACGGTCACTTCACACGGCCCTGGCTATCTGAACAAGGATCTTGAAAAGATCGTTGGCCTGCAAACCGACAAGCCATTCAAGCGTGCGTTCATGCCATTTGGTGGGATTCGCATGGCTGAAGATGCTTTGAAGTCTTACGGCTACCAGCCTGATCCAGAAATGCACAAGATCTTCACCGAATATCACAAGACCCATAACCAAGGCGTCTTCGATGTTTACACCCCTGATATGCGCAAGGCGCGTCACTACAAGATTGTCACTGGCTTGCCAGATGCTTATGCGCGTGGTCGCATTGTGGCTGACTTCCCACGGATTGCCATCTATGGGATTGACAAGTTGATGGCTGACAAGGCTGCCGACTTTGCTAACATCGGCGACGGCGAAATGACCGACGATGTGATCCGCCTGCGCGAACAGGTTTCTGATCAGTATCGTGCTTTGAACGACATGAAGAAGATGGCTGCTAGCTATGGCTACGACATCTCCAAGCCTGCGACTAACGCCCAGGAAGCCGTTCAATGGATCTACTTCGGTTACCTGGCAGCGGTTAAGACCCAAAACGGCGCCGCAATGTCCGTTGGCCGGATTGACACCACGATTGATGCCTTCATCGAACGTGACTTCAAGCGCGGTCTGCTTGACGAAAGCCAAGCCCAAGAATTAATCGATCACTTGGTCATGAAACTGCGGATGGTACGCTTCATCCGGACCGAAGAATACAACTCCCTGTTCTCAGGCGACCCAATCTGGGCAACACTGTCCTTGGGTGGGGTAGGCTTTGATGGTCGTCACCACATTACCAAGACGGCCTTCCGGTTCCTGAAGACCCTCGACAACATGGGTGCTGCCCCAGAACCAAACATCACCTTGCTGTGGGACGAGAAGCTGCCTGAAGGCTTCAAGCGCTACGCTACGGAAGTGTCCATCACCAGTTCCACCATTCAGTACGAAAACGACTCCTTGATGCGGACCGAATGGGGCACGGACTACTACGGCATCGCTTGCTGTGTTTCCGCTCAGCCAATCCAAGACGGCGTTCAGTTCTTCGGCGCTCGTGCTAACTTGGCTAAGGCTATCCTTTATGCCATCAACGGTGGGATGGACGAAATCGGCGAAACCCAAGTTGGGCCTGAAACCGAACCAATTTCCTCAGATGTCATCGACTACGACGAATTCATGAAGAAGTTCGATGTCCAAGCATCCTGGCTGGCTGACGTTTATGTCAACGCTTTGAACGCCATTCAGTACATGCACGACAAGTACTACTACGAATCCGCTCAACTGGCATTGAAGAACACACATCTGGACTACACCTTCGCCACTGGGATTTCTGGCTTCTCCCATGCGGTTGACTCGATTTCCGCTATCAAGTACGGCAAGGTTCACCCAGTTCGCGACGAAAAGGGTGTGGCTATCGACTTCAAGGCTGAAAACGAAGACTACCCACGCTATGGGAACAACGATGATCGTGCCGACTCCATCGCTAAGTGGCTCATCAAGTACTTCTACAACAAGATGAACACACATCACCTGTATCACAACGCTAAGCTGTCAACCTCTGTTTTGACCATTACCTCCAACGTGGTTTATGGGAAGAACACCGGTACCACGCCTAACGGCCGTCAAAAGGGCGAACCATTCTCACCTGGTGCTAACCCAGCTTACGGCGCTGAAAAGAACGGGGCTTTGGCATCCTTGATGTCCACTGCGAAGATTCCATATCACTACGCAACGGACGGGATTTCCAATACCTTCGGCGTAACGCCTAACACCCTGGGCCACGATGATGAAACCCGCAAGGATACGCTGGTTCACATGATCGACGGCTACATGGAAAACAACGGGATGCACTTGAACATCAACGTCTTCAACAAGGAGACTCTGATTGATGCCCAGAAGCACCCAGAAGAATACCCAACGCTGACGGTCCGCGTTTCTGGCTACTGCGTCTACTTCGCAGATCTGACCAAGGAACAACAGGACGACGTTATCGCCCGGACCTTCTTCGAAGAGATGTAAAGCACGACCAAAACGGGAGTCCTTTTGGGCTCCCGTTTTGCCCAGAGGCGGCAAGGAAACTTGCCGCTTGTGGGCAGACCGGGTTATGCTATGGAAGGCTGCGGAACGAGGCGTACTTAGGCTGATGGCTAGCCGAGCATCGGCAATTGCCGCAGGATGCGGCGAGGGCCGATGTGTAGCTGGACACTCAGCCGTTGCCTCGTGGAGCGCAACTAAAGCAGGCTGTGGAAGGTGGCCGTACTTAGCCTGCCGCCTAGCCTAGCCAGATGGTTTGCCACCGTTTTTGGTGGCGGGCCAGCTGGCGTAGCTAGACGTGCAGGCGTTGGCCACCTGGAGCGCAACTAGGACAGACTGCGGAACGTGGCTTGAAATTCCGCTATCACCGGTAGCTGACAAGGAGGACATAACGATGAAATTAATTGATAACACCAAATCTCCTTTAAATGTATTGGATCAAGTGGGGGTCAAACCCGAAGGCCCAGTGATTGGGTATGTGCACTCGATTGAAAGCTTTGGCTCCGTCGATGGCCCTGGCATTCGCTTTGTGGCGTTCCTGCAGGGCTGCCGGATGCGCTGTCAGTACTGCCACAATCCTGATACGTGGAACATTGGCGTCGGCGATGAAATGACGGCTGATGAGGTCCTGGACAACGCTGAACGCTACCGCGCCTTCTGGGGTGAAACCGGCGGCATTACCTGCTCCGGTGGGGAGTCTTTGGTACAAATCGATTTTTTGCTTGATTTGTTCACGAAGGCGAAAGCGCGCCATATCTCCACTTGCCTGGATACGTCAGGCGGTCCGTTCACCCGCAGTGAGCCTTGGTTCTCTAAGTTCAAGCAGCTGATGAAGGTCACTGACATTTCGCTGGTCGATATCAAACATATCAACTCTGCCGAGCACAAAAAGCTCACTGGGATTGGTAATGAGAACATCTTGGATATGATTCAATGGATGTCCCACAATGATTGTGATATGTGGATTCGCCACGTGCTGGTGCCACAGCGAACGGATTACGATAACTATTTGACTGAGCTGGGCGATTACATTAAGACCCTTGACCATGTGCAAAAAGTCGAAGTGCTGCCTTACCACACGTTGGGCGTGAAGAAGTACCACGAACTCGGCATCACGTATCCGCTGGAAGGCATCGAACCGCCAACCGCTGATCGCGTTAAGAACGCCGAACAGCTTTTGCATACCGCCGATTACACAGGCTGGAAGACTTGGCGGCCACAGTGGTAGACTAAGAATGATTATTACAATAAGAAGAAGGGGCTTTTAGTTGCTCTTTCTTTTTTTATCACCTATGATAAGAGCAGTTATCTTGCGCTTGGCATATTAGACGTGAACAGCGATTCCATTTTGTGGTAAGGAGTACAGAGATGAAGACCAAACAGGACAGTATTTTTTCTTCCAAAACGCTATCGTATTTTCTCCAACTGGCTGAAACCATGAATTACACCCAGGCGGCCCAGCTGCTGGGGATCACCCAGCCGGCCTTGACCCAGCAGATCAAGAAGCTTGAGCGCGCAGTAGGGGCGCCGTTGTTCTACTCTGTAGGTAAAAAGTTGCATCTGTCAGACGCCGGGCGGACGATGCTGGCAGCGACGCACGACATTTACGACACGCTGAATCAGGCGACCGACGAAATTCAGCAGGCTTCCAATGCCAATTCTGGGACCATCAAGATTGGGCTGTTGGCCTCAATCGAGGACTCGGCTTTCACCGGCTTCATTTCGGATTACTACTTAAAGAACCAAGACGTGGAAGTCGTGTTCCTGAACATGACTCGGCACGAAATCTGGGAACACTTGGAAAACAACCAGATCGATTTGGCTGTGATGTATTTGCCAGATGATACGATTAAGAACTGGAAGCCTTACGAAAGTCGCAAAATCGTTGATGAGCAGCTGCTGTTCCTGCATCACAGCGACAAGTTGGCCAACCGCAAGCGCGTTCACTTTCGCGACACCGTGGCCCAACCGTGGGTCACATATCCGGAGAATTATTTCCTGTCGCACTTCTTGAAAGAGGCCTACAAGAACCAACTGGTTGACTACCCCGAAGTGGTGGCCCAATTCACCACGCCTTACCAAATCACGCAGTTCCTGAACCGCACCGGCGTGAATACGGCGCTGCCGAATAGCTTCTACCAGGCTCACCAGGAGCAGATTCATGCCCATGCCGTAGCGTTTGAACCCGCGGTCAGCTTTGAGCTGGCTTTTGTGTTCCGCAAGGGCAAGGACCAAATTCCGCGCATCAGCCAATTTCTGAGCGCTTTTGACACGTACCTGAGTGAAGAAGATTATTTATCGCGGGTCGCTGATAACCGTGTTAAACTAAATGAGTAAGTGCCAAGCCGAGACTTGGGGCAATAAGTGAAAAAAGGGAGTCACACCATGACAACATTGATTTTTGGCCACCAGAATCCTGATACCGACGCCGTTACCAGTGCCATGAGCTTCGCTGAATATCAGCGTCAGCTCGGCAACACCGACGTCGAAGCCGTTGCGCTGGGCGAAATGAACCCAGAAACGCAATATGCTTTGGACTACTTCAAACACGCGACCCCGCGCGTCGTGAAGACCGTCGCAAACGAAACGGACACCGTCATGTTGGTGGACCACAATGAATTCCAGCAGAGTGTTGCGGACATCAAGGATGTCACCATCGCGGCAGTCGTTGATCACCACCGCATTGCGAACTTCGAAACCGCCGCACCGCTGTTCTACCGCGCTGAACCCATCGGCAGTAGTAACTCTGTGATTTACGAAATGTTCCAGGAAAAAGGCTTTACCATCAGCCCGCAACTGGCTGGCTTGATGGCTAGCGGAATCATTTCTGACACGCTGCTGCTGAAGAGCCCAACCACCACCGATGTTGAGCGTAAGATTTTGCCGGAATTGGCTAAGATTGCCGGGATCGACTTGCAGGAATATGGGTTGGCCATGCTGAAGGCTGGCACCAACTTGGCTGCTAAGTCCGATCTGGAAATCGTTGAAGGCGACGCTAAGAGCTTTGATATGGGCAGCCAGTCCGTCCGCATCGGCCAGGTCAATGTCGTTGACCTGAACGAGGTTTACGCGCGGCAGGCGGCGATTGAAGCCACGATGAAGAGCGAAGCTGAGAAGAATGGTTATGATACCTTCTTGCTGATTGCCACAGACATTCTGAACTCCGATTCTACTGGCTTCTTGTTTGGCAAGAACCAGGATAAGCTGGAGCAGGCCTTTGGTGCTAAGTTTGATGCTGATCACCGGTTGGCTTTGCCTGGCGTGGTTTCCCGGAAAAAGCAGGTCGTGCCACCGCTGCAAGCCGCTTTTGAAGCTTAACCCGCATTGCTCAGGCTTGATGCCTGAGCTTTTTTGTCATTAGGAGGAAAAACATGGATAAACAGCAACAAATCGAACTGGTCAAGCAGTTTTCCGACGCCTATGGGGTGCCAGGCTTCGAGCAGGACGTCATCAAGCTTTATCGCGACCAGATGGCTCCTTATGGCACCACCACCATTGATGGCATGTTCAATGCGTTGACGGCGCGCCATGGCAACACCGGCGACCGGCCAGTGGTGCAAATGGATGCCCATGCCGATGAAGTGGGTCTGATGGTCCAAGCCATTCGCCCCAGCGGCTTAATTAAGTTCGTCACCTTGGGCGGCTGGGTGCCGACCAATGTGCCTGCGATGCGCGTGGTGGTGCGGAACAAGCGCGGTGAATACATTCCTGGTGTGGTCGCCACCAAGCCACCACACTTCATGACCGCGGCTGAACGCAACCAGGTGCCAACGATTGCTGGCATGTCGATTGACGTTGGCAGCGTGTCGCGCGAGGAAACCATCAACGATTTTGCGATTGATACCGGCTGTCCAATTTTCCCGGATGTGCAGTGCAGCTACGATGACCAACATGGCATGTTCTTCGGCAAGGCCTTTGATGACCGCGTCGGCGCTGCCGCCTTGATCGATACCTTTGATAACCTGAAAGACGATCAGTTGAAGGTTGATGTCGTCGCCGGCCTCTCGACGCAGGAAGAAGTCGGGCTGCGCGGCGCCTATGTCACCGCCCGCAAGGTGGATCCTGATTTGGCAATCGTCTATGAAGGCGTACCAGCCGATGACACCTTCGAACCAGACTGGCTCAGCCAAACCCGCATGAAAGGCGGCCCGATGCTGCGTGATTTGGATACCACGTACATCGCCAACCCGAATTTCCAGCAGTTTGCGGCTGATTTGGCTGATGAGCTACATCTCCCATACACCCGCGCCGTGCGGACCGGTGGGGGACAGAATGGGGCAGCGATTGGCTACTGGAAAGGCGTGCCAACGATTGTCGTTGGTATTCCTGTGCGGTACGAGCACACGGCCTATAACTTCACTGCTTTGAGTGATTTCCAAGTTTCCAGCCAACTGGGGACTGAGATTTTACGGCGGCTGGATAAGGAAACCATTGAATCCTTTAATCGGGTCGACTAAATCACCGATTTTTGCCCGATAAGCTCATCAAATTTAGCACACTCAGCAAAACGTTTTGCGAGTGTGCTTTTTTAGTATAAAAAAGGAGATGAAAATAAAGTTTGCCATGCCTAAACTTTTATAATGTAATTTTATACTAGCAACGAAAACCATGTGTGCTAGCTCTTTTGTCTAAATAGAATTTGCTACGACGATTGACGGCGCACAGACTGGTTTCAATCAAAGGCCTTCCATCAGCAGCGTTGCATGCAGTTTGACCCGGTTTTGCTCGCTTTTAGCACGAATTAAGGTTTGAACCGGATCACGAGGTTTTGGTGGCGTTTGACAGCCAATTCGACTGATTTGGTCGATTGGTTGCCAAAATTGTCATGTCGAAGTCTTTATCTGAGTGAGCCACGCTTTAGCATCTTATCAGGTGCGCCGAGACGCGATTCTGAGTCGTTTTGGGTGAAGCCGGCTAGATAGTTGATCGACTGTGCAATGTATTCGCGTGACATCCTTGGTCTGGTTGCCAATGATGGCTTCGGGTTTTCAGGTTAGAATGTTGGCTGTAGTGCCAGTGTGATTGCGTGGTCAGCGGCGGGAGCACCAACAGTCATCAATAAGTCGCCATTCAGCAGCTGGGAGAATACGAAAAGACAGAATCATTTGTCCGTGCCAAAAGACTGGTTTGAACGAAGACGAGAAAACGGTTGATTGATTAAACGTGAAGACGATGGTGATCAGTATGGCCGACAGATTAAGTTCCTAGCTCTACTTCGTATAATATATATTATGTAAACTAGAATATATGCCAAAGTCTGCCGGGTTTTCGGCGGTTCTCCCCCAGTAAAAATGACCATCCGGCATCATGTGCTGCATGGTCAAGTTGTGTCGATTAATTTCGATGTGGAATTCAAATTTTAGCGAGCAAGAACTTCAACAAGTTCATTTTCGCCTCAGTCAGCTGTGATGACATGCTGGAAAAATGCAACGGCTTGTGCTTCTGGATCCGAGGCCAGCTTTTGCTCCAGTGCGAACATTGCATCGTGCCAGGCTGCGGTGCCCTTAATGTCATTATTGGCAGATAACCCAAACACCGTGCGTAAGCCATAAGTCTGGCTGATGTGTTGCTGCGGCGCTAACCAAGTTGTCAGCTCGCTCAAACTGTAAAGGTTCATCGCTCCAAACGATTGTGATCGCATTGCTGCACCGTCGTATTCGGCTAAGGCTTTGGCTGGATCATCATTGAGCACTGCCGAGGCAAAAACGTGGCCCATTGCGTTGTGCTTCACGATTGAGAAGCAGCCGCCGGCCGTTAGATGCTCTTGTAAGTCGGCAATTAACGCCGCTGGGTTGGGCGCGTATTCCAACACATTGTGCAGCAAGATCACATCGAACTGCTGAGTTTCCAGCTGCGAACGCTCATTGCGCCCTAGCTGAGTGAAACCCGTCTCAGCCTGCTGCAGCATCTCTTGGTCCGGTTCGTAAGCAACCACCTCGTAGTTTTGCGCTAGGTGATATGCCGTTTTGCCGAAGCCACTACCATAGTCCAGAATCCGGGCATTTTCTGGCAGAGCTGGTTCTAGTTGGGCCCAGAGGAGCTCATAAAATAGTGCACCCCAAGGCGTGGTGTAAACATAATCGTGATATTGATTGATTGCGGTCATAATGCCACATCCTTAGTTATTGGTTTTATCGATTAAGCTTGAGTGTGATGGCACGGTCTCCGCTATCACAATTATTGCAATCATTATGCTCCGTAAACAGAAGCCAAAACTGGTAGTTCTCCCTTTTCACATTTATCTAAACAGTTGATTTGACTCTTTTTTCTCGTCGTGATACTACTATTTTCAATTAATGCCGCTGTTATGAGCGAATAGTCCTAACTTGCCAAAAAGCTTTACAAGAGTATTTTTATACGTATAATATATGTATTAACGGAGGCTGATGAGCAATGCCAATGAAGCCCGCCAAACTTGAAAGGCTTGTATTGCAACAAGGTTTTGTCCTCGTTAAAGGCGGTAAAGGAAGTCACCGCCGTTATCAACACCCAGACGGTCGTATGACTGAAATCAACTTTCACGCCAGGGAGGTACGTAAAGGTACCCAGGAGGCAATTATGAAACAGATTGGTTTGAAATAATCTATTGTTCAGCTATGCCCCTCTCTAATAAGAAGTCCACTAAGAAGTCCACATAAGGAGGTCTACGATGAGCTATCCTATTTTAATCTACCCTGTGATTTTCGCTGAATATAACGATGATGGACATTATTTCACCGTCACCAGCCCTAACATCAAGGGGATGGTCACTCAAGGCGATACACGGACAGAAGCAGCATTAGAGGCGGTTGATGCGATTGCAACCATGCTTGATGGCGCCACAAGTTATCCAAAGCCTCAGGACCCTTCTAAATGGCCACTTAAAGACAACGAAAGCATCGTTTACGTTACCGTTGATATGGCCCAATGGTATCGAGAAAAAGCAAAGTGGCAATGCTCAAAAACCGTTCGTCGTACGATTACTGTTCCCGAATATCTCAACGATTTAGCCAAAGAAAGACATTTAAATGTCTCTCGCATCGCTACCGAGGCCCTTGAACACGAACTACAGCAAGCATAATCGCGCTTTTTTGTCCCCTGTCCAGTGGCCCGTTTTTCGTGTGTTTTGAGCAATAGCTCGACATCACTCAAAAAAGTCATCTAGATGCTTGGCCTTCACGGCTACGTCTAGGTGATCTTTTTAGTTCCGCATCAAAACCGCCACCGGCGCATTTGCCTGAATGATTTGCCGTAATTCCGATACCTGGGCATCGGTCAGACCGCTTTTAGGAATCAACTGCCCCATTTTCTTGGCCACCATCAGAATGAAGACCTCTGGGGTTTCAGCGACGTATTGGTAGGCACTCCAGTCAGCGTGACCAGTGTTGGTGGCCATGGTTGTGGTGATGCCGGTCTCGTCGATGACCATGGTGCGGGGCGCATAGAGCGGCGCATTTTTCTTGGCTTTGAAGGCCTGGGCCGTGCGAAAACGGACTAAGCCGAAGAAAAATGCGGCGAAAAAGACGCTTAAGGCCATAAACTCGGCCCCTTGCGGCCAATCCCCGAGCAAACCAATGACTAGCCCCAGCCCGAACAGGACCACCAAGAGTATTTTTAGTACCCGCAGCGACCAGCGGCTGAAGCGGTCGTATTGTTGAAACCAATGCTGATAAGCGCGGAAATCCGCTTGGGTGATGGTGATATTAGAAAGCGTCATGGTCTGATCTCCTTATTTTCGGTGATGAGCCGATCTAGACGGATTGCCCCGGAATCGGCAATGTCGCCAGCTTGGTTACTGCTAACTTGACTTGCTTGGCCGGTGGGTAAAATTGACGGTGTGGGCCGCGGCTGGCCTCTAAATCCAGGCGACCGCAATGAGGAAACATGGCTGCCACTGCTGCCACATCAAATTGTTGTTTCGTAGCCAGTCGCCATAGCTCATCCAAATCTCGGTTGCGCGCAGCGCGATCACGTCGGTTAAGAGCGTCCAACGCCAAAATCTCGATGGCCCAAAATACGAGAATTAATCCCCGGCGCTGACCGAACAACGCCAAAGCGTCAGCCGCTAGCGCTAACGCGATTGTTCCCATAATCAGTTGTATTTGCCATCGTTTCATTGTTTTACCCCCAGCAAAACTAAGCTACCATTCGTATAGTTAAACCGCGTGACAGCGGCGAAAGACAGGTCGTTGAAATAAGCATAACCTTGGCCCGGCATCGTCAATTCTACCAGACCGCTCATCGCCGTACCATGACTGGCAATCGCAATCGGCCCCGAATCTGGTAATGAGGCCAGAAACGCCAAATACCGTTGCTGGACCTCGTGAATGGACTCACCACCGGTGGCCGCGAAGTCCAGGTCAGTCCATTGTTGGCGCAGATAAAGCTTGAAATCAGCACACCATCCAGGCATCTTGCGCTCTATTAGTCTGTCATCTTCGACAACTGGTAAGTTCAGCTGGCTTGCCAGCGGCTGGATTGTTGCCACGGCCCGCTTCAGGGGACTCGAATAAATGGCTTGATACTGGTACTGCTTAAGCTGCTTAACCAATTGCCTCGCTTGCGCCCGGCCCTTTGGTGTCAGTGGACGCGTTTGATCATCGTGAACGGTGATGTCCGATTCTGCGTGACGTATGAAATCGACTTCCATGGCGGGCCTCCTCTAGGTTTAGATTAACCTGTAGTTTAGACTAAGGCAAAAATTTGCACAATTCAAACTCAACCCCCAAAAAAGAGGCCGATCAGCCTCTTCTCCGTTTAATATTCAGCTTGGGCGAGCAGCTTTTCGATGTCAGGCACCATCTTCTCTGGGGTCGTCTTCGGCGCATAACGCGCCACCACCTTGCCATCGCCATTAACGAGAAACTTGGTGAAGTTCCACTTGATGGCATTACCTAACGCCCCCGGCGCCTCGGCTTTGAGGTACTCGAATAAGGGATCAGCGTCTTCACCATTGACCTTGATCATTTGGTGCATCGGGAATGTGACGCCCCAAGTTGTGCGACAAGCTTGGGCGGCCGCAGCGCCATCTTCAAGTTCCTGATGAAACTGGTCGGACGGAAAGCCCAAAACCATTAAGCCCTGGCCCTGATATTTCTTATACAAGGCTTCAAGCTGTTCAAATTGCGGCGCAAAGCCACATTTGGTCGCGGTATTGACGATGATCAGCGGCTGGCCTTGGTATTGGCTCAAGGAATAGCTGGTGCCATCTTCACGCGTGACGGTGTAATCATAAACTGACATGTTGACCATCCTTTCTGACGCGCTCCTCCAGCTTCAGTATGGCACATTTAGCGATGAGTTGTAAGCAACTTAATTGAAATAGAGTTCTTTCACCTGACCACTGCGGTACGCGTCGTAGACCGCTCGCACCACAGGATTGAGTGCTAGTGCGCCGATTTCAGCAATCGGCAGCCAACGCGTTTGCCCCTCGTTCTTCGTGCCAGCGCGATGCTGCGTTTGTTTTGGTGCCGGTAAGGTGCCGGCAAAGACGAAGATCAACTCTTTGCGGCCGTCCTCGCGTTTAAAGTTGACCACACTGGCCAAACGCCAGGTCGCCACGCTCAGCCCGCACTCTTCTGCCAGCTCGCGCGTAGCTGCGGCCGTCAAGGCTTCATCGGGTTCGACATGGCCACCTGGAAAGGTCATTGACGGTGCGAACTCGGAGTCGATTTTCTGCATCACCAGCAGCTGTCCTTGACTTTCAACCAATCAAAAACACGTTAATTCTGTGGGATAAAAGCGGTCGGTCATCTCATCATCTCCTAGATATTAAGCCTTATTATCATCTAACGAGGTTGGTGATACAAGCAGGTTCAATTTGGTCAAAATTCTCGCGACGCCCCTCTCCTGCGACACCAATTCTCATGCTACAATAAGCTCAAATATGGGTTCATTGGAGGGGTTTTCTTGGCGGAGCAATTACCGGCAACAATCAAGCAGGTTTGGGTAATCGGGGCACTATTGAATGCGCTGGGCTGGCTTGCGCTGGCCGCGGCGCTATGGGTGGCGAATAGTTGGTGGGCCTGGCCGCTGTGGCTGGTGGCGATTGCCCTGGCGCTGGCGGTGCTGCATCCCCTCGTTCACCTAGTGCTCATTCCCTATCGCTATGCCTTTTGGCGGTATCAGATCACGCCAGACGCCGTTTACCTGAAAAAAGGCGCCATCTTCCGCAAAGAAGAGGCACTGCCGATCACGCGCATCCAGAATGTTACGCTGGAAGCCGGTCCAGTGCTAGCGCATTACCATTTGCAATCGGTCAGCATCGAAACGGCCTCGACCAAACACGAAATCGATGGCGTGACGCCAGCGGTGGCGGCGCAGTTACGCGATCAGATTATGCAACTGGCGATGGAGGCCCGCGATGAAGCCTAAGCATTTGGCCCCCATGGCGCTCCTAATGATGACGGGGCATGCGTTACGCAATTGGTTCCGCTGGCTGGTGTTAGTCCTGATTGTGGCCGCAACCCGCAACTGGTGGAACCGCTGGGTGGTTTTGACCATCCTTGGTTTGCTAGGGTACGAGCTGATTCGCGCGGGCTTGCGTTACTGGCGGTTCACTTACCTGCTAGCACCCACTGGCATCACCGTCACGAGCGGTATTTTTCAACGCAAAGCACGGCACATCCCCTATTCCCGGGTCCAGACCCTCCAGCGCCAGCAGTGGTTTTTCCTGCGGCCCTTCCAACTGGAAAGTCTGACCATCGAAACCGCTGGTCAGGAAACCGATAAAGGCGAGGCCAGTTTGCTTGCTGTCCCGCTAAGTGTGGGCGATCAAATCGAGCAGCTCCGGCAACATGAAGCAGGCGCATTGACTGCCGCTTCGCCAGCCGACGCGCCTAGCGCGCCTGCTAGCACCACGCCTCAGAGTCAGGCCGAGGCGGATTATCAAATTGATTCGCATGACCTAAATCTTTACGCGCTGAGTTCTTTCGGGGTCATGCCTATCATTTTGGGCGTGCTGTATCTGGCAGAGAAGATCCCTGATAACGTGCAGCATGAAGCCATGGCTTATCTGGCGCATTTGGCGGTGCTGGTCGTCCTTTCATTGGTAGCCTTTGGCATTGGCGTCAGTTTGCTGCTCAGTTATCTCGGCATTTTGGCGCGGTATTATCAATTTGAATTGACCCGCCATGGCCAGACCCTGACCACCAAGCGCGGGTACTTCAAGCGCATCACCACCAGTGTGAAAAGTGCGCATGTGCAAGCGATTCGCATTAAGCAAACCGTCTTGCGGCAATGGCTCCATCTGGCCACAGTGCAGGCGCTGGTCGCCAGCAACGCAGCCGAGCAGGAAGATGATGCTGATTTGGTCCTGCTGCCGGTCTTGCCTGAGGCGGACGCCTTGAAGGTCATGCGGCCCTTCGTCGACTGGTTGCCGAATTCAGTGCCAGCACTTGACCCCGTGCCGGCCCCTAACCGCTGGCTATATATTCGTAATGGCATTTTGCTGTATCTCGGGATCGATGTCATTGCGCTGGTGGCAGCCTGGCAGTTTGCGCCGCAGTACTTGATGGCGGTTAGTCTGGTCGCCGCAATCCTGCCGGTGGTCGGCTTTTTCCAAGGCCGCTATGCCAGTCGCGCCGCGGGGCTGCAGATTCTGTCGCCGCAGCTGGTGGTGTTGCAAACTGGTCGCCTGTTTGCCCGCCAGCGCTTCTTCGTTCCCCGCAAGGCAATCCAGTCTGTGACGTTAAGTCAAAGCATTTGGATGCGACCACAACACCGCATGCATCTCGCCGTCAATGTCCGGCAAGGGGATGGCAATGAGGAAATCGAAGTCCGCTATCTGCAGGAAGCCACCGCCCTGGCCCTGCGCAAGTGGTATCTACGCGAAGCCTAACCGAAACGCAAACCGCGATGACTCAGTTGAGCCACCGCGGTTTTTGATTCGATTTAGGCGAAATATGGTTCATCAATCGTCAGCGTTTTGACGTCAAAGTCCACCGAGGCCTGCGCCCCGTATGGCAAGCTGGTGCGAGGATAGGCATGGCCAAAATTGAGGTTGAATAAAATTGGCGTTTGCGTGTCTGCCGTCGCCGCCAGTAGCGAGGCTTTGTATTCCTGGTAGTAACGTTCGTTTTGCGGCTTACCGGCAATAATGGCGGCCACTTCATTCAGCAGGCCGTGCAGCTTGAGATGTTCGAGCATGGCCTGGTAGCTGGCTGGATCAGGCCGCTCCTCACTGGTTTCGATAAACAAAATCTTGCCCCGCCACTGCTCGGCTGGCGGCAACAGTTGATACTGCTCCGCGGTGGCTTGTTCGCCGGGCAAATGATCCTTCAGCAAGTCGTCCAGGCTTTCTAAACACCCACCCAGCAAACTGCCAGCGACCTTGCCGCTGCCGCGCAGAACCTCATAGCCGTGCGTTTCCTGGTGACTGATGCGCGGCGTATCGAGTGCGGCTGGCGAGAAGTCGGTGCGTTCCTCATACCACACCGGGCTGCTGGCGATAGCCGTCGTGGGCGTCGTTTTCAAATAGTGCGCGAATGTCGCCTTCGTGTAAGGCAGCATGCTGTAATCGAGCTCCGCCAAGTCGTTAAGGAAGTTGGGCCCGTAGAAGCTCTGCAGGCCCAGCTGATACAGCATCAAATGATTAATAGTGGTGTCGGAAAAGCCGGTGAACAATTTCGGCTGGGCGGCTACTGCAGCCACAAACTCGGGGTCCTCAAATAAGTACGGTGCCAAGCGGAAGGTATCCTCCCCGCCAATCGCACAAATAATGCCTTTGATGGTCGGATCCATGAACGCTGCCTTGAGATCGGCGGCGCGCAGCTCGGGGTGCGCTGCTAATTGTTCAATCCCTAGCAGACTATTGGGCATAAACCGCGGCACCAAGCCAAAATCGCGTAGGCGTTGAACGCCGCGGGTGCGTTGATGCGAAGCAAAAGCCTCCCCCAGCGTTCCGGCCGACAAACTGACAATGGCGACTTGATCGCCCCGGCGGAGCACGGCAGGCTTCATCTTCCCGGCGGCATTGAATTGAACAGACATGACAGTCACTCCTTTTGATTGGGGTTAAGTATACCCGTTTTCCCTAACCGGCTCAAACCCAAGCAAAAACCGCCAGCCTCCATAAAAGGCTGACGGCGCAACTAGCCTATGTTTAAGCGGCCGGACGCTTGAATTTCAAAATCCAGCCCGCAATAATCGGCACCAACCACACGGCCGCAATCGCAAATAGTGACCAGCCGATGAACAGTTTGGTGGTGATCATCAAAATTAAGATGACCGCAGTCCAGCTGAGGCTTTCCAGAATCCCACTGACAATGCCCATCCCTTTATTCATCGTTGCCGCCTCCAGGTTAGAACAACAGTGCAAACGCGCCTAATTCTTTGGCCTCAGGTTGATCCGGGAAGGTCATGTACACTTGCAGGCCGCCTTCATCCGTATCGGAAAAGGCGCCGGCCAGCGTCTCGTAGCGACTGGCTAAGGCCGGCAACGTGTAGGCCAGCAGCCCATCAAGCAAGCCGTGATCAGCCCCCCAAGCGCCGCCAAATTCGAGGTGACCATGCCGCAAGTAAGTCAGGCAGTAGGCGCCAATCGTCTCCCCTTGCGCCAACGCCAGTGGCGCGGTCGGCTCAAGGTTGGTTAAAATCCGCGGCGCCCAGTCTTTTTCGGCGAATGGCTTGACCTGATCCACCGCGTGGCGGCCTTGATAAGCGAGATACGTGGTTTGAATGAGGGCCTCAGTCAGTACCTCGGAGTTGAGAATATCGCTTTGGGTGAGCAGCTTGGTGCCTGGTGCCAGCGTCACTGGTGCGGTTTGGGCGTCTTGGAGCCGCAGATTTGGCTGGAAGGTGGTGCGAATCCGGCGCAATCCGCGCGACACCATCGCCGAGCGGAGCGGCGACATGGTATCCGGAGTTACCGCCATCAGCCCGCGCTGGCCGTTTTGCTTCGCGCGGGCCACCACATTCGTAATCAAAACATCGGCGAGTTCACTTTGACTGACGGTGTCAGCGATTGGCGTGGTTAACGTGGCAAACCGCAGCAAAAACGGATGCATCGGATTGCGCCAGGTGGTCAGTGCAGCCACCACCTGCCCGCCGCATTCAACCTGCTCTGCACCAGCCAGGTGGGCTTTGAACGCCGCAATGTCGTCCTGCGGGCTCAACCACGGGCCACTGGTATTGACAAAAGGTTTTACTTCAAAAGTCATGCTGAGCCTACTTTCTGGCGTCCTGATGCGCCGTAATCACCTGGTCAAGCACTTGCACCACGCCATAGTCATCATTGCTGGCAGTGCGGTAGCGGGCGTATTGCGCCATTCCCTCAGCGTGATTAGCCACCAGATAACCGTATTTAACGGTCGCCAACATTTCCGCATCATTGAAGGTGTCGCCGAATGCCATCATGTCATCAGTCGAAATGTGCAAATACTGGCTCACGGCGCGCATGCCGGTCCCTTTATCGACGCCTTTGGGCATGATATCGATCCACACTGGGCCGGACACCGCGGCGGAAAAATCAGCCGCGAACTGCGGCGCAATCAGCTCATCGTACACCTTTTGACTATCCCCATTGGGCAGGTAAATCGTTACCTTGTTGGCCTCCCCTTCCCAGCTGGCCAAATCGTCGCGAAAGCTCAGCTGGTGGTAAAACTCGCGAAAGACGCTATCGTATTGTTGGTCGGCGGTGGCCGCGATGGCGCCGTCCAACCCGCAAATCAGCGGTGAGCCGTCAGTTGCTTCGCTGATGGTTTTGACCATGGCCTGATAAGCCGCTTGGGGCAACAGCGTTTTGCTGATGATTTGGCCGTGATGCGAAATGGCGGCGCCGTTATCGGCAACCAAGGTCAAGCGCTCATGGCGCGGAAACAAATCGCGCAGCGTGTATAGCGGCCGGCCGCTGGCAATGCCGAACTGAATTCCCAGCGCTTCGAGCTGATCGAGCCGCTCGTCGAGGTGCGGCGGCAGCGTTCCGGCTTCCGTTAGCAACGTGTGATCCATATCGGTGGCAATAAACTTAACGTCTTTTAAACTCATTAATTCGTTTTCCCTTCAATAAATGCCAAATAATAACTGACGGCGGCAACGCTTTGCGCCGAGCCAATCGCGCCTGACTGCACCGCTTTAATCACGTCGGCCAGGGGCACGAGCTGACTGGTGACGAATTCGTCCTGGTCAAAATGCTGGGCCGTGCGCTTGGTTTCGTCAATCTGCGCCAGCATCAGGTGCACCGTTTCATCAGTCATGCCTTCGCTGGAGCGAATGGCACACATTTCACTGATCTCGCCCGCTTCATAGCCAGTTTCCTCGGCCAATTCGCGGCGAGCGGCGACGACGGGATTTTCGCCGGGATCCATCAACCCTGCCGGTAGCGCGAAGGCCTCGGCATTAATACCAACGCGATATTCGCGGTTGACCAGCACTTTTTGATCTGGCGTCAGGGCTAGCATCGCCACGGCTGGCGCGTGCTTGATCAAGTCGCGCTCAACGCGCAGACCGTCTGGGGTGTCGATGGTTTGCTGAATCACTTCAAAAATATGACCGCTGTAAGCGGTGTGGGCGGCTAAAATGCGGCCGGGCTTGGTGGATGCTTTGATGAACATGTCATTGCCTCGATTCTGAACGTGATGGTCTGGTTCAATCATACCAAAAAACCAGCCGCATGCGGCTGGTTTATGGTTACTTCTCGGTTTTGGCGAAATCTTGCATCCAAGCAATGGCAATGGCTTTCTCACCTAAGTGGGTGCCAATCACCGGGCCAAAGTACGAAGTCTCAAATGGGACATCGGGGAATTTAGCCTCAAGGTCAGCACGCCAAGCGGCAGCGGCTTCCGGGTCGTTAGCGTGAATGACCCAGGCCTTCACCGGATAGTCGACCTGCGCCAGCGCTTCGCCGAACAAGGTTTCCACCCGGCTATAGGCTTTCTTCAGGGAGCGAATTTTTTCAAAGGCGACAATCTTGTCGCTTTCCTCGTCGAAGGTCAACAGCGGTTTGATTTTTAGCATGCCGCCGATGAAGCCAGCGGCATTGCTTAGCCGGCCGCCGCGTACCAGGTTCTGCAAGTCATTGACGATGAAGTACTCGCCGAGCGTTGCGCGCAGCTGATCGAGCGTTTTGATAATACTGTCGGCATCGGCCCCAGCCGCTGCCATTTTCGCGGCGGTTAACACCAACTCTCCCATCAAAATAACGGTGATTTGAGAGTCATAGACAATGACATGGGCGGGCTTGAAGTCAGCCACGGCGCCGCGCAGCGTTTCGACGAAGCCAGAAATGGTGGCTGCCAGGTGGATACTGATGATGGTATCGTAACCTTCATTGGCCAGATTTTCGTATAGTTTGAGGACCTCGCCCAGCGGCGGCTGTGAGGTGCTGGGGAAAGTCTTGGCGGTGCGGAGTTTGGCATAGTATTCAGCCGAAGTGATGTCTTTGCCTTCATCGTAAACATTGCCATCGAGGATGACAGGAATCGGAATGATTTTGATGTGGTTATCTGCGATTTGGTCAGCGGATAGATAGGCGGTGCTATCGGTCACGATGGCGATCTTCATTACTTCACCTGCTTTGTTAAAATTAGCTCTCATTAGCATACCATGAAAACCCCGCTTTTTGAACCCGCCGGCCTGAAATATGCTTAAGGGGGTTACGAAAATCAACCGCGCCGCCGCGCTAGTCAAGCGGCCTGCTGCCCTGCGCCGAGTGGGTGCAAACATCCGGCTAGCCTAGCGTCAAACCGCTGCCAATTTTGCACGGCCGGCGCAAAACAGCTACAATAATAAGCAGTGTTTTGGCTCAAGTGAGCAGAAAGAGGTCATTATGTCTTTTGATGGAATTTTTACCCATACCATGACGGCTGAGTTGCAGTTTCTGGTCGGCGGCCGGGTGAATAAAATTACCCAACCTTATGCCAATGAGGTGATTTTGGGCATTCGCGCGAACCGCAAGAATTGGCCTCTTTTGCTGTCGGCCAATCCGCAGTACGCGCGGGTGCAAATCACCCGCATCCCGTTTGAAAATCCGAAGGTACCGACCAACTTCACCATGACCCTGCGCAAGTATTTGGCCAGCGCGACCTTGCAGTCGTTCACCCAGGTGGCCAATGACCGGGTGCTGCACCTGGACTTTTCCACCCGCGATGAACTCGGGGATGATTTGAGCTTGCGGCTGGTGGTGGAAATCATGGCCCGGCATTCCAACATCACCCTGGTCAACCTGCGCACCAACAAAATCATCGACTTGATTCGCCATGTCGGTCCCGATCAGGACCGCTTCCGCTTGCTGATGCCTGGCGCCACCTACATCGCGCCGCCGCAGCAGGATAAAGTCGATCCCTTCACCGACACCAGCCGCGGCTACCGCGAACTAATGAAAACTAGCGACGTGCCACTGCCACAGCTGCTGCAGCGCCACTACCAAGGCTTGGCGCAAGACACCGCCAAGGAATTGGCCGCGCGCCTGACTCAAGGGGATGCAGATGCGGCCTGGGCCGCCTTCTTCACTGCCCTGAAGACGCCAACGCCGACCATCACCACCAACGCCAAGGTCGCCTTTTCGCCGGTGCCGTACCAAACCAACCCTGGCGAGACGCAGCAGTTTGCCTCCCTCAGTGAAATGCTTGACGCGTTCTATGCCCAAAAAGCCGAGCACGACCGGGTCAAATCCCAAGGCGAAAATCTGATTCGCCCGCTGCGCACGCTCATCGAACGCGATGCCAAGAAGCAGCGCAAACTCGCCCAAACCCTGCAAGATACCGAGAAGGCCGATGATTATCGCATTCGCGGTGAAATCTTGACCACGTACCTGGCGCAAGTTGAGCGCGGTCAAAGCAGCGTCACCTTGCCGAACTTCTATGACGACATGAAGCCGCTGAAGATCAGTTTATCCAATCAACTTTCCCCTTCTAAAAACGCCCAGAAGTACTTCTCGCGTTACCAAAAACTACGCAATGCGGTCGCTTATGTGAACGAGCAAATGGCCCAAAATCAGGCGGAACTTGACTACCTCAACGGCGTCATGGCGCAAATCGAAATTGCCAGTCCCAAAGACTTGGCCGATATTCGCGAGGAGCTGCAGGAAGGTGGCTACCTCAAGGTGCAAAAGCGCGGCAAAAAGGCGCCGAAGCACAAGCTGGCCCAACCGGAACAGTTCTGGGCTTCTGATGGTACCCGCATCTGGGTTGGCAAGAATAACCTGCAAAACGATCAGCTGACCCTGCACAAAGCCGCGAAAACTGACATCTGGCTCCATGCCAAAGACGTGCCCGGCTCACATGTCATTATCGACGCTGCCAAACCGAGCGATAAAACACTGATGGAAGCCGCGATGCTGGCGGCGTACTTCTCTAAGAGCCGCGCCAGCGCGAATGTGCAAGTGGACTGGATCGAAGTGAAGAAAATTCGCAAACCTAATGGCGCTAAGCCGGGTTTTGTGGTGTATGAAGGTCAGCGTACCGTGGCGGTGACGCCAGATGAAGCCGTGGTCGCTAAGCTGCGCCAAGCCCCCACGCTGTAAACCGCACCAACCAAAAATGACTCACCAGCTGAATTCACTGCGGTGAGTCATTTTTGCGTTAGAGCGGCGTCCGAAACGCCCAAGTGGTGGTCAAATGATAAGGCTGGCCTGGCATCAAGGTCAGCGCCGACCAGTCCTGCCCGGAAGGAGGTGCCACCTGCGCCTCCAGTGTCACGCCGCTATGCTGATGCAGATTGTGGGCAATACCCGTACCGTCGAAGTGATTGGCAGTGTATACAGCGACAGCTGGGGCCGTGGTGGTCATGGTCACTTGCCGGCCGCTCGCCCCGGTCAAAGTCGCAGCGACGTCATTGTTAAGCAAGAAGGGATGATCTAAGCCCGCCCCATTTTGCACTTGCGCCATCACGGTACCCAGTTTTTGCGGCTGCCGGAAATCAAACACCGTGCCGGCGACTGGCTGCCAGCCGCTCATCGGCAGGTGATTGGCCGCCAGCGGTCCATAGTAATCACTGGCCAGCTCCAAGGTCGTTTCATCCACCGTTGCGTCTGCCCCATCCAAGGCAAAGTAGACATGGTTGGTAGCATTGAACAACGTCATCGCATCGGTGGTCGCCGTCAGGTCGTAATGCAGCTGGTTATCGTCATCCAGGGTGTACACCACGGTCACTTTGACGTTGCCTGGATATAAGTTGTGCCCGGCAAAGTCTAACTCGGTGAAAGTGACTTGATCTTGGCTGGCTTGCTGGCGATAACTGAGATTCCATACCTGTTGGTCGAGCCCGTCATCCCCGCCATGAATGGCATTGTCGCCTTCATTGGCCGGCAGGGACACCGATTCACTGCCCCGATGCCACAAATGACCTGGCACTCGGCCGATGACCCGACCAACGGTGCCACCGAGGAAGTTGCGCTCCTGGTGATAGGCGGCCGGCGAATCGAGACTCAAAATGACATTGGTGTGGTGCCCACCTTCTGGCAGCAGCACTTGCTCCAACGTGGCGCCGTAGTTCAGTAGCTTCACCACCATGCCGTTGTGGTTGGTTAAGGTCAGTTCATACAGTGGCTCCCCTTTGAAGTCGCCATATTTTTCCAAAGTGACAGACATATCATGGCCTCCTTGTGTGGTCTATTCCTCGTTAGCTTAGCGCATTCAGGGTTTTGATACAACAAGAAAGTAACCGATTACATGAGGCGACAAGCGCCACGCGGCCGGTGATGATGGCTGCCATTCCGCGCAAAAAACGCCGGCTGCAGAAGCTGCAAACCAGCGCTTATGGCTGTGCTTTGGCATTAACGCGTCCATTTAATCGAAACCAGACTCAGCACCAGCATGACGACTACAATGACCATGACGATCACCATCGACACCACTGGGGCAAAGAACAAACTGAGTAGCACCGCAATACCGCCAATCACCATGGTGTAACCGAGGACCCTTAAAGCGCGTTTCGCGCCGGCATAGTTATTGATTTTCCAAGGCGCATGATAGCCATAACCAAACCAGCGGCCCCCTTCTACCGGCGCGGTGGGCAGGTAATTGCCCATCCCGATGAAAATCGCCGCCACGAGCAGTAGCGCCCAGAAGCGGGCATCGACAGGCTGGCCCAGATTGCTGCGCACCGTCATCACATACGCAACCACGGTCACCAGCGGCAGCAGCCAGGCGGTGAGCCGTTCGAGTTTCGGTGCCGCTTGACCATGCCGAGCACTGAACCAAGTCGCCCCCAGCACGACCCACTGCATGATCAGCATCAGCAGTGGCAGGCCAAACACCATCATGGGTTTAGGCATCCAGCCATTCACCTGATTGTTCAGGCCCCAGTGCGTCGCCATCGTCGCAGGCAGTGCGTCATATTTGGCCAAACCGTAGCCGATTGGGGCCACGATCACCAAGCTAGTCAGCACCAGCAACCATTTTCTATTTTTGCTCATCGTGTTCCCCTCCCATCTTCAAGCTGTAGATCCAGCTCAGCACTTCTTCAAAGACACTAGCGTTTAAGTCATAGTAGATAAAATTCTTGTCCTTGCGTTCAGTAATCAAGCCGGCTTCCTTCAGCAGTTTCAGATGATACGATACTGTCGCTGGCTTAAGCTCAAAGTGGCTGGCAATTTCTCCTGCCGCATAAGATTGCTTGCGGAGTAACTCCAAAATCTGCCGGCGCACCGGATCAGAAATCGCCTTGAGCGTGTCACTCATTGCCATGCTGCGCGCCTCCTTTGCAAACTATTTCGAAATTCCTCTAATTAGATGATACGCGCTTAGCGGCAGGAAAACAATTCTATTTAGAAAATAATCAAAATAGGATAAAAAACAACCCGCCAGGCCTCAGCCTAGCGGGTTACCACGTCTTAAGCTTGCCAATGGGTCGGATCGGCCCGAAAGGCTTGAAGTAGGGCCAATTCCTGGTCGTTGATCTGGCCTAAATGCTTGGCAGTCTCAATCAACGCCGAGTAGTTGGTCAAAGTTGCAAACGGAATATTAGCCGCCGCGAAGTTGGTAGTACTGGCGGCGAGTTGATAGCTGAAAATTGCCGCTACCCCAATGACATCGGCACCTTCGCGCTTGGCGTCCTCAGCGGCTTTCAAAACTGAGCCGCCAGTGCTCAGCAGATCGTCAATTAAGACCATCTTGGCGCCTGCCGGCAGTCGGCCTTCGATTTGCCGTCCCTGGCCGTGATCCTTGGGTTTGCTCCGGACGTAGACCATGGGCAGATTGAGGCGGTCGGCCACCAGCGCCGCATGCGGAATGCCGGCAGTGGCCACCCCACCGATCACCGCCACTTCAGGAAACTGGGTCTTGAGCAAGTTGGCTAAGCCATCGGCAATGCGCGTGCGCACAGCTGGGTAACTGATGGTCAGGCGGTTGTCCGTGTAAATTGGACTGTGAATCCCGCTGGCCCAAGTGAACGGTTCATTCGGGCGCAAGGTGACCGCCCCGATGGTTAACAGGTCTTGGGCAATGATGGTTTCGATTTCAGTCATTGATGATCGCTCCATTCTGCTTTGATTTGCTGGTACGCCGCGATTGGCTCACTCGCCTGGGTAATCGGCCGGCCCACGACGATCCCAGAGCTCCCTAGCTCCCGGGCTTGCTTGGGGGTCACGACTCGCTTCTGGTCGCCAAGCGCGGTGTGCGCTGGGCGAATGCCAGGGGTGATGATGAGAAAATCTGGCGCCGTCACCGCTCTGATCAAAGGCACTTCCTGCGCACTGGCGACCACTCCATCAACGCCGGCCGCCTGCGCTACCGCCGCCAGGTGTTGCACCGCTTGCGGCAGTGGCGTGGCAATTGACAGCTCATTGCGCAGCATCGCCGGCGTGCTCGACGTTAAGTGCGTGATGGCAAGCAGCTTAGGGGCCTGAACGTTGGCGTCAGCGGCACCAGCCAGTAACCCGGCCTTGGCAGCCTTGAGCATCGCACTGCCGCCGGCCGCGTGGACTGTGGTGAGCTGAATGCCTAACCGGCCGAGCTGGTAAGCCGCTTTTTCGACCGTGTGCGGAATGTCGTGCAATTTCAGGTCTAAGAAGATTTTGACTGGCCGCTGCGTTTGCAGGGCCTTGATGACAGCTGGGCCTTCACGGTAGAACAGCTCCATCCCCACCTTCACAAACAACGGCGTGGTCGGGTCAAACTGAGCTAGGAAAGCTTGAGTGGTCTCAAGCTTTTCGAAATCTAAAGCAATGATGGGATCCATGGTTCCTCCTTGAAAGCAACGTGGTGAAAATGAATGGTTGCGTTGGCTGCAAGCTACGAGCGATCGTGCTTCGCAGCCTACAGTTTCGCTACGCTCGTCCTAAGCCCGCCAACCTTCGCAGCCTATAATGCTTGCGTGGTGAAGGCTCTGGATTCGAGCACTCTGACAATCGCGCTGGCGGTGTCGAGGCTGGTCATGAGCGGGACGCCGTGCATGATGGCGGCTTGGCGGATGCGGTAGCCGTCGCTGGTAGTGGCTTTGTCTTGGCTGGTGGTATTGATGACCACTTGCAGCTTGTGATCGGCGATGGCGTCTAAGATGGCGTCTTCCCCGCTTTCGCCCAGTTTGGTGATGACCGCGGCGCGGACACCGGCTTCCTTCAGCGCTTGCGCCGTGCCGGCGGTGGCGACGATTTGGTATCCAACTTCGCGGAAGCGTTTGGCCAAGGCCACTGCTTCCGGCTTGTCCGCATCAGCAACGGTGAACAGCGCCGTACCAAAGGCTGGTAGATGGGTGTGGCTGGCTTCAAAGGCTTTGTACAAGGCCTTTTCGACGGTGGTGTCAGAACCCATGACTTCGCCAGTGGATTTCATTTCCGGCCCTAGCATACTATCGACATCATTGAGTTTGCTGAAGCTGAAGACTGGCGCTTTGACATGCACCCCAGGCCGGTTCGGCAAGACGCCGGTGGTAAAGCCCAGGTCCTTGAGGCGCAGGCCCAAAATCGCTTGGGTGGCGACTTGCGCCATCGCCACGCCGGTGACCTTACTCAAAAACGGGACGGTGCGGCTGGCCCGCGGGTTGACTTCGATGACATAAACCGTGCCTTCATGCACGATGAACTGGATATTCATGATGCCAATGCAATGCAAGGCATGGGCCAGCTTAATCGTCGCGTCTTCGATTTGACGGCAAATATCCTCACTGAAGTCTTGCGGCGGATAAACGGCCATTGAGTCGCCGCTATGCACACCGGCGCGCTCAATATGTTCCATGATGCCGGGGATGACCACGGTTTCGCCATCGGTGATGGCATCGACTTCGCACTCCGTCCCGACCAAGTATTGGTCAATCAGCACCGGATGGTCGTTAGAAACCGACACCGCACGGTCGATGTAATCGGCCAATTCTGCAGAAGAGTGCACGATTTCCATCGCCCGGCCGCCTAGCACGTAGCTGGGCCGAACGAGCACAGGATACCCGATTTTCTCGCCAATGGCAATGGCTTCGTCCTTAGCGGTGGCGGTGTCGCCGACGGGTTGCGGGATGCCGAGCTTGGTGATGATTTCATCAAAACGGTCCCGGTCTTCGGCGGCATCAAGATCTTCCAGGCTGGTGCCGAGGATTTTGACCCCGTGGGCCGCCAGTGGGGCCGCTAGGTTAATGGCGGTTTGGCCGCCGAACTGCACGATAACGCCTTTGGGTTGCTCCAGGTCGATGACATTCAGGACGTCTTCAATCGTGAGCGGTTCAAAGTACAGCTTGTCGGAAATCGAAAAGTCCGTGGAGACCGTTTCTGGGTTGGAGTTCATGATGATGGCTTCGTAACCCGCTTTTTGAATGGCTTTCACGCTGTGGACGGTGGCGTAGTCGAATTCCACCCCTTGCCCAATGCGAATGGGACCGGAGCCTAAGACCAGCACGCTTTCGCGCTCATCGCGGTGGCTTTCATTCTCCTGCTCGTAGGTGCTGTAGAAATACGGCGTGCTGGAGGCAAATTCACCGGCGCAGGTATCGACCATTTTGTAAACGGGGATGAGCCCCAGCGCCCGGCGGTGGTCGCGAATGGTGTCCATTGTGGTGTGCCACAGGCTGGCGATTTCTTCGTCAGCGAATCCGTTGCGCTTGGCGACGGCGAGCAGGTCATCATCATTCGGCTGCGCCTTGAGCTGATCTTCGAGTTCAACAATGTGCTTCAGCTTATCCAGGAAGAACAAGTTGATGCTGGAGAGTTCATGCAGTTCTTGAATGGTGAACTGGCGACGAATGGCTTCGGCGAGGTAAAACAGCCGCATGTCATTCGGGGTGACGATTTTGGCCATTAAGGCTTCGTCGCTCATGTTCGCCGCTTCCGGCAGGCACAGATGCACCGCCCCGACTTCAAGGCCGCGCACCGCTTTGAGCAACGATTCTTCAATCGTGCGCCCAATGGCCATCACTTCACCGGTGGCTTTCATCTGCGTGCCCAGCGTCCGGTCGCCGTTTTCGAATTTATCAAACGGAAACCGGGGAATTTTGGCGACGACGTAATCCAGCATCGGTTCGAATTCAGCAAAGGTCGCGTCGGTAATCGGGTTCTTGATTTCATCCAAGGTCAAGCCCACCGCGATTTTCGCTGCCATTTTGGCGATTGGATAACCGGTGGCTTTGGAAGCCAAGGCTGAAGAGCGCGACACCCGCGGGTTCACTTCAATCACGTAGTAGTTGAACGAATTCGGGTCCAGCGCCAGCTGCACGTTGCAGCCGCCTTCAATTTTCAAGGCGCGGATGATTTTCAGCGAGGCATCCCGCAGCATCTGCACTTCCTTGTCGGTTAAGGTTTGCACTGGGGCAAACACCACCGAGTCGCCGGTGTGCACGCCCACGGGGTCGAAGTTTTCCATGTTGCAGACGACGATGGCGTTATCGGCGGCATCGCGCATGACTTCAAACTCGATTTCCTTGTAGCCGGCAATCGAGCGTTCAACCAACACTTGAGTGACTGGGCTGAGCGCCAAGCCATTTTCGGTGATGTCGCGCAATTCGGTTTCATTTTTGGCAATGCCGCCACCAGTGCCGCCCATGGTGAAGGCGGGCCTAATGATGACAGGATAGCCGATGGTTTCAGTGAAGGTTTTGGCTTCTTCAAAGGTATGAGCAATCGCGGATTCAGGAATCGGCTGGTCCAGTTTTTGCATCAGGTTTTTGAATAACTCGCGGTCTTCTGCCTGGTCGATGGCCGACAGCTTGGTGCCGAGCAGCTCGATGTTGAGTTCGTCTAAGATGCCTGAGTTTGCCAGCTCCATCGCCAGGTTCAAGCCGATTTGACCGCCAATGGTCGGCAAAATCGCATCAGGCAATTCCTTGCGCAGGATTTGGCTGACAAATTCTGACGTCAGCGGCTCGATGTAGACTTTATCGGCGATTTCTTTGTCGGTCATGATGGTGGCTGGGTTGGAGTTCACCAGCACCACTTCATAACCTTCTTCCCGCAGTGCCAGGCAGGCCTGGGTACCGGAATAGTCGAATTCGGCGGCTTGACCGATGATAATCGGGCCGCTACCGATGACTAGGATTTTGTGAATATCGTCGCGTTTAGGCATGAGCTACTCCTTTACTGGCCGAAAAGGCATCCATCATTTCCATAAACTCATCAAACAAGTGGTCGGCGTCATGGGGACCCGGCGCCGCATCTGGATGGAACTGCACCGAGAAGGCTGGATACAGCCGGTGGCGCAGGCCTTCGACAGTGTGATCGTTGATTTCTTCATGGGTGACCAACAATTGATCCGGGTCGATGCTGGCAGGATCGACGGCATAGCCATGGTTCTGGCTGGTGAAGTCGATGCGGCCCGTAGCAATTTCCCGCACCGGATGGTTAAAGCCGCGGTGGCCGTATTTCATTTTGAAAGTGTCGGCGCCATTGGCTAAAGCAAACAGCTGATGGCCGAGGCAAATGCCAAACATTGGGATGTGCCCTTCCACCCCTCTGATCATGTCAAGGGCAAAAGGCACGTCTTTCGGATCGCCAGGGCCGTTCGTCAGCATGACCCCATCTGGGTTAAGGGTTAAGATCTCGGCTGCCGTCGTGGTTGGCGGCATAATGGTGATGTTGCACTGGCGCTTGGCGAGCTCGCGCAGAATGCTATGCTTGAGGCCAAAGTCCACCACCACAATGTTCTTGCCGGTGCCAGGCGCCGGATACGCCTGGGTGGTCGCCACTTGCTGCACCTGGTTTTTCGGTAGCACCAAGGCACGCAGCTGGTCGAAGGCGTGATCATCGGCAGCGTCGACGATGCTGGCTTTCATCGTCCCGGCCTCCCGCAGGCGCTTGGTTAAGGCGCGGGTGTCAATGCCAGAGATGCCGGGGATGTGCTTGCGCTTCAGGAATTCATCCAACGTCATTTGGGCGCGCCAGTTGCCGACCACGCGGGCCGTTTCCCGTACCACCACGCCTTTGGTCGTGGGGTTGATGCTTTCGTAATCGTCCCGGTTGATGCCGGCGTTACCAATCAACGGATACGTAAAGGCAATGATTTGGCCGTTGTAACTTTGGTCGGTGATGGTTTCTTGGTAGCCGCTCATGCCGGTGTTAAAGACGATTTCGCCAGTGGTGACGGTTTCGGCGCCAAAGCCTTCCCCCGCAAACACACTGCCGTCTTCCAAAATCAGATAGCGTTTCAAAGCTTCTCCTCCTCATAGGCAATCTCGCCGCCAGCAATCGTCGTCATCACCTTGCCAAATACCTGGCGCCCGATGAACGGACTGTTCTTGCCTTTGGAGTACCAGGTGTTGGCGTCAATGGTGAACGGCGTGTCCAGATCCACCAACGTCAGATCCGCGGGCTGACCGATGCCAATGGTGCCGGCATCAAGCCCAAACGCATTGGCGGGGTTGGTGCTCATCCAGTTCAGCAGTTGATTTAACGTGAACTTGCCGCTGCGCACAAAGCTCGTATACAGCAGACTGAAGGCTGTTTCGCTGCCCACAATGCCAAAGGCCGCAGACTTGAAGTCGCCGGCTTTGTCTTCAGCCGTGTGCGGCGCGTGGTCAGTGGCAATCATATCCAGCGTGCCATCTGCCAGGCCTTCGATCAGTGCTAGCCGGTCCATTTCGGCCCGCAGCGGCGGGTTCATTTTGTAATTCGGATCGTTGGCCGGAATGTGTTCATAATCCAGCAACAAATGATGCGGCGTGACTTCCGCGGTGACATGCACCCCGCGCGCTTTGGCATCGCGGATCAGCTCAACGCTTTGCTTGGTGGAGATATGGCAGGCGTGGTAATGCACGCCTGTGGCCTCCGCCAAGGTCAAGTCGCGGGCCAACTGGGCGGATTCGCTGACATGATTAATGCCCGGCAGGTTAAAGGCCTGGGCCTTGGAGCCTGTGCTAATCACCCCACCGGCCATCAAGCCGTTGTCTTCAATGTGAGCCACAATCGGCGCGTTGACCGCGGCGGCGCCTTGCATGGCGTGATACATGGTGGCGGCATCTTGAATGCCCACCCCATCGTTGGAAAAGCCCAGCGCGCCAGCCGCTTGCATGGCGGCATAATCGGTTAGGTCATTGGAATGCAGGCCGCTGGTAATTGCGGCAAACTGCTCAACATGGATCTTGGCGTCGCTGTGATTTTTAGCGACCAAGCGCTTTAAATCCGCCACGTTATCTGGCACGGGGTTGAGGTTTGGCATTGCCACCACCGTGGTAAAGCCGCCGTGCGCTGCGGCCGCAGCACCCGTCTTGATGGTTTCTTTTTGCTCAAAGCCTGGTTCGCGGAAGTGCACGTGCACATCAACTAAGCCGGGAATGACGGCCTTGCCTGCCGCATCGATAATGGTGGCCTCGGCCGGCGCGAATAAATGGCGGCCGAGCGCCGTCACCTTGCCCTCTTCAATCAAGATGTCGCCGGTGAAGGCTTGCGGCCCTTTGACTGCGGCGTTTTTAATCAGAATATTCATAGTTGCCTCCTCAGCTAATGGGGTTGGCACACGGCCTCAAGCATGGCCATGCGCATAAACACGCCGTTGTGCATCTGTTTGAAAATCCGGGAGCGACTGGCTTCAACCAAATCACTTTGGATCTCCACCCCGCGGTTGACCGGGGCGGGATGCATGATGATGGCGGTGGGTTTCATGCTATCGTAAATGGCTTGGGTGACCCCAAACCGCTCATGGTAAGTTTCAGCCGAGAATTCGCTGCGTTCGGCGGCGCTGAGGCGTTCGAGTTGCACCCGCAGCAGCATCAGCACATCGACTTCCTTGGCTAATGCTGATAGCGGGACATAAGGCCCAAATTCGGCAAAATCGGCGTTGTACCAAGCGCGCGGCCCAGAGAAGCTGACCTTGGCGCCGAGCTGTGTCAGCATCGCCATATCGCTGCGGGCGACGCGGGAATGCGCCAAATCGCCGACGATGCCGACTTTCAGGCCTTTGAAGTGACCGAATTCTTCTCTGATGGTCATCAGATCCAGCATCATTTGGGAAGGATGCTGACCGGCGCCGTCGCCGGCATTCACGATGTGCAGTGGGATGTGGTCTGCAATCAACGGTTCATAGTAATCGTCTGCTGGATGACGAATGACGGCGACTTGCACCCCGATGGCGGCCAGCGTGCGCAAGGTGTCGCCTAAGGTTTCGCCTTTAGTGGTGGAACTTTGACTGGGATTGAATGGCAATACCGTCATCCCTAGTTTGCGCTCGGCCATTTCAAAGCTGGTGTGCGTGCGGGTGCTGTTTTCGAAGAATAAGTTAGCCGCGTAGTACGGCAAGTCAAGTTGCGGCTTGGCGCCGGCCTTAAAGGCTTCAGCGCGGGCAATTAAACTTTCGGCAAAGTCTGGATCGACTTGCGCGGCTGAGACAAAATGCTCAATGTTTTTCAATTGCCGGTTCCTCCTCATTTGCTGCGCGTTGTGGCAGCACAAAGTTCAGGAAAATGCCAATCACGGTGGCTAAGGCGATGCCGCTGAACATGAAGCTGCCCAGCTGCAAGGTGGTGCCGCCAATCCCAATGACCAAAATGGTCGAACCAATCATCAAGTTACGCTTTAAGCCGAAATCAATCTTGTTATCAATCAGCACCTTCAGCCCGTTGGAGGCAATGACCCCGAAGAGCAGGAATGAAATCCCGCCGATGACCGGACTGGGAATGGTGCGAATGAGCGCTGACAGCTTACCGATAAAAGCGAAGAGCACCGCGAACCCGGCGGCCCCGCCAATCACCCACACGCTGTGGACCTTGGTCATGGCCATGACGCCGATGTTTTCCCCGTAAGAGGTCACTGGCGGGCCGCCGACGAAACCGGCAATAATGGAAGCCGTCCCGTCCCCAGCCAAGGTGTGGTTCAGCCCAGGATCTTTGAAGAAGTTGCGGTGCGTCATTTCATCAAGCACCATAATGTGACCCATGTGCTCAGTCATGGTGACAAAGGCAATCGGCGCCATGCTCAAAATGGCATCTAAGTATAAGTGCGGCTGGTAAGTCAAAAATGGGATTTGAAAGGCTGGCAGTGAGAACCATTTGGCCTGCATCACAGGCGTAAAGTCCACAATCCCCATCAAAAGCGCCAAGATGTAGCCGGTAATCAGGCCCAGCAAAATTGGCAACAAGCTGATGAATTTTTTTAAGTACATGTTGTAAATGATGGTCGCAGCCAACGTGGCAATTGCGACGATGAAGTAGCGGATGTCGTAGACGCTCTTAGTGGCGGAAATGGTACGCATCGTGGCGTCGGTCGCCGCGGTGCCGGCCAGGCTCAGGCCAATCACCATGACAATCGGCCCCACCACGATCGGCGGCAAGGTTTTGTCGATCCAAGCGGAGCCGGCAAAGTTCACAATCAAAGCCACCACCAGGTAGACGCAGCCGACCGCGATGGTGCCTTGGGCAATGGCCGGGTAACCGGCGCCTTTCATCAAAGCCTGCATCACCACGATGAAGGAGAAACTCGAGCCCATGTAAGCGGGAATTTTACCGCGGGTGATGAGAATGTATAAAAGCGTCCCGACCCCGCTGGAGAACAGGGCAATGCTGGGATCCAGGCCAACCAGAATGGGCACCAGGACAGTGGAGCCAAACATAGCGAACAAGTGCTGAATGGATAAGCCCAGCCATTGGCCGAACTTGGGTTTATCGTGAATATCTAAAATCGCGTCATCATCATGATATGCTTTCATGCTAATCCTCCAGTTGACCGATTGAGATGCCATCTTGGCCGTCAATTTCACTAACGGCCACGTTGATTTCCTCATGCCGCGAAGTCGGAATGTTCTTGCCGACAAAATCTGGCCGGATCGGCAGTTCGCGGTGGCCGCGATCGACCAAGACCGCCAGGCTAATTTGCTGCGGCCGGCCCTGATCCATCAAAGCATCCAGCGCGGCGCGAATGGTGCGGCCGGTGAAAATCACATCGTCGACCAAAATCACATGTTTGTCGGTGATGGAAACCGGCAAGCTGCTCCCGGTCACATCCGGCTGCTGGCGGTGATCGGCCTTGTGCACATCATCGCGATACAAGCGAATATCAAGCTCCCCCACTGGCACATCCACGTTTTCTAGCTGCTTGAGGCGGCTGGCGATACGCTCGGCGAGATAAATGCCGCGCGTTTTGATGCCCACCAGCACCAATTCGTCTAACGCCTTGTTTTGCTCGATAATCTCATACGTAATCCGGGTCAAAGCGCGCTGCATGGTTACTGCGTCTACCACTTGTTTTGCCATTGTTCTTCCTTTCCTTGGTCATCTGACCAAAAAAGCCGCCTCCTATATCCAGTTTGGGTATAGAAGGCGGCCTATGCGAACCTATCGTCTGCCGCAGCAGACACGTGACCTTCCAAGCCTCTCTGGACTTAGTTAAAGGTGCTCTTATTAAGTTACCGTAAGTCTAGCGAACCCGCCGCGTCTTGTCAATGCCTGCCCGCAAATCCGCCAAAGTTTCTTGAAACAGCGCTGGCGGTTCAGCAGTGAAGGTCAAGTGCTCGCCTGACGTTGGGTGCTCAAAGCCCAGCAGCCGCGCATGCAAGAACTGACCGGCGTTGGGTAAGGTCACCCGCGGGCCGTACAAGGGATCGCCGGCCAAAGGGTGATGCAAAGCCGCCATGTGCACCCGGATTTGATGGGTGCGACCGGTTTCCAGCACACACTTGACCAAGGCGTAATGGTCGAATTGTTCCAGCACCGTGTAATGCGTCACTGCGCGCCGTCCGCCTTCGACAATGGCCTGGCGCTTGCGATCTTTCGGATCCCGCGCGAGCGGCGCTTCCACCGTGCCACTGGCTGCCTTAAAGCGGCCATGCACAATCGCCCAGTATTCGCGCTGGGTGGTTTTGGCTTTGAGCTGGGCAGATAAGCTCAGCATCGCCGTTTGCGTTTTGGCGACCATTAAGAGCCCACTGGTATCCTTGTCGATGCGATGGACAATCCCTGGCCGCAGCACATCATTGATGCCGGCAAACGTGGTGTGCGCCAACAAGCCGTTGACCAACGTGCCATCAGGATGCCCCGGCGCCGGATGCACCACCATGCCCTGCGGCTTGTTGACGACAATCACCTGGTCGTCTTCGTACACAATATCCAAGGGCATCGGTTCCGGTTTGGCTTCCAGCGGTGTGGGTGCTGGCGGGTCCAGGCGAATTTGGTCACCGAGTTGGACTTTTTCCTTGCCTTTGGCGGCTTGGCCATTAAGCTGAACCAGGCCAGCCGCGAGCCATTTTTGCACCTGCGAGCGGGTAAAATCCGGATATTGGTCGGCAATCACCTTATCCAGTCGGCCGCTTTGGGTGCTGATTGTGAAGGCTAACGTGACGGGCGCTCCTTTCCGTCCATGAACAGCAAATAAATCACCACGATGATGACGCCGATGGTTAAGCAGGCATCCGCCACGTTGAAAATGGCAAAGTTCATAAAGGTGGTTTCAAACATGTCAGTGACCGCGCCAAACCGCAACCGATCGATAAAGTTGCCTAGGGTCCCGGCCAAAATCAGTACCAACCCGGCCTTATAGAAGCGGCTGTGCTTGGCATCGCGCCATAGCCAGGCCACCACCACCAGCGAGATCACCGTGATCAAATAGAAGAACCATTGCTGCCCGCGGAGCATGGAAAAAGCGGCGCCATCATTTTGCAAATGAGTCAAAGCCAGTCCTGGTAAAAACGCTATGGTTTCCCCGACGGCAATGTGGGCCACGACCCAGGCCTTCACCACCTGATCCAGCGCCACCAGTAGCGCCACCACAATCATTGAAACAATCACATTGAACCTCCTAGAACAAACCAGAAATCACACCATCATCAGAGACATCCATGTTCAACGCCGCTGGTTGTTTTGGCAGCCCTGGCATGGTCAGCACCGACCCAGTCATCACCACCAGGAACCCGGCGCCGAGCCGCGGCACCACATCACGCACATGAATGGTGAAATCGCTGGGTGCACCTAAGGCTTTGGCATCATCCGAAAACGAATACTGCGTCTTGGCCATGCAGATGGGTAGCTGGTCCCAGCCATTTTTGGCAATCGTCTTCAAAGCCAGCTCCGCCTTGTGGTCATAGACGACATCGCTCCCGCCATAAATCTGCTGCACAATCGTCTCGATCTTGGCTTTCGGGGCGGCGGCGTTGTCATACAGCGGTGTGAAGTCCGTCGGCTGCTGAAGCGCAGTCGTGACGGCATCGGCTAGCGCCAAACCGCCATGGCCGCCTTCGCCCCACACGTTGGCCCGCACCGCAGTGGCCCCAGCCGCTTCGCACAAGCTGATGAGATCATTGAGTTCGGCTTCGGTGTCCGTGGCGAATTCATTGATGGCGACCACCACTGGTACGCCATAGCGCTTCATGTTGTGAATGTGGCGTTTCAGGTTGACAAATCCGGCTTGCAAGGCCGGCCGGTCCTCTTCGGTCAACGTGGCCAGTTTTTGGCCGCCGTTGTACTTGAGGGCCCGCACAGTCGCAACAATCACCACCACGTCAGGTGTTTTGCCTAACGCAGGCGCGGTGATATCCATGAACTTCTCGCCGCCGAGATCAGCGCCAAAGCCGGCCTCAGTAATGGCAATGTCCCCTAGCGCCAGCGCCGTGCGCGTCGCTAGAATCGAGTTGCAGCCATGAGCAATGTTGGCAAACGGGCCGCCGTGAATCAAAGTTGGGGTGTGGGCCAAGGTTTGCACCAGGTTCGGTTTGATGGCATCGCGCAGCAGCATGGCAATGGCGCCGGTGACCCCTAAATCCGCCACCGTCACTGGGGTGCGGTCATAGGTGTAACCAATCACAATCCGGGCAATCCGGGCCTTGAGGTCAGCCAAATCTTCGGCCAAACACAAAATCGCCATCAATTCGCTGGCAACGGTGATATCAAACTCGGTTTCCCGCGGGACCCCTGAGGTCACCCCGCCGAGGCCAATGGTCACATGGCGCAAGGCGCGATCATTGATATCCAGCACCCGCCGCCATAAAATCCGGCGGGGATCGATATTCAAGGCATTGCCTTGCTGCAGATGATTATCAATCAAGGCGGCTAAGGTATCGACGGCAGTGGTTAAGGCGTGCATGTCGCCAGTGAAATGCAGATTGATGTCTTCCATGGGTACGACTTGGGAATAGCCGCCACCAGTGGCGCCGCCTTTCATGCCCATCACCGGGCCGAGCGAAGGTTCCCGCAGCGCGATGACGGCATTTTGGCCGCGCAGGCGCAAGGCGTCACCTAAGCCAATCGTCACCGTTGACTTGCCTTCGCCAGCTGGTGTGGGATTGATAGAAGTGACCAACACCAGCTTGCCTTGCGGCTGTTGGCGCAGGCGCTTCAAGGCGGCCAGGGTGAGCTTGGCTTTGCTTTTGCCGTAAAGTTCCAAATCATCGGCACTTAAGCCGACCATGGCGCCGATTTCCGTGATGGGTTTCATTTCGGTAGCTTCATTTGCTTGGGCAATTTCAATATCAGACACGACGGTTATCCCCTTTCGTTTTGCAAAATGACCGATTCCAACGCTGCCGTCAAAGCCGCTTGACGGCCAAAATGCACCAAGGTCAGCCAACCGTAATCAGTGGTTTGCAGGCGAATCTGATGACGACCCACTTGCATGGCGGTGATATGCAGCGGCGGCACGGCCAGTGTGTTGCCTGGTAGCAGCCGCCGGATGGTCACTAGCTGATCAGTGATGATGAGTTGCGAGCGCCACACCTGCAGTCCCGCGACCAGCAGCGTGACCAGCAAAATCACGACTGCCACCCAGCTGATGGGCCCATAGCCGACTAATTCCATTTGCACAATGACCGATATTGAGATTCCGAGCACGATCACCGCCCAAAACATGCTAAAATCGAGCCACGCGGGTTGAATCAAAAACCGCTTCTTCACAGTCACACTTCCTTGGAGAACAATGATGGTTAAACTATACACAGATGCAGCCATAAAAGGCAATCATGGGCTTGGCGGGATTGGGATTTTGATTGTGGCGGCCAAAGAACAGATTCAGCTTCATCAACCGCTGCCCCCAATGGCCAACCACGAAGCCGAGTTTCTGGCTGCTATTGCTGGATTTCAGGCCCTTTTGGACCGAGACCTCACTGGCCCCGTCAGCTTCTACAGCGACTCTCAAATCGTAATTGATGCCCTGAATAAACGCTACGCCAAGCACTATGGTGATTATGTCACAAAATTGCTCGCCTTGTGCGACCAGTTCTCATTGGTGGTTTGGCAATGGATTCCCGATAAGCAAAATCAAGGCGCGCATATGCTGGCGCAACAAGGCCTCCACCTTGCCGAGGCACAAGAAAAGGCCTGATTGCTCAGGCCTAGTCATTTAGCTTTAATGAGATTACTTCAACACTTTGAACTGATCGGCTTTGGCCATCTTTTCGATTGGTTGCGCTGGGGCTTCGATCGAGCCAAATGGCATCTGAGCGCGCAGCGTCCAGGTGGCTGGCAAGTTGAATTCATCGCGTACCAGCTCGTCGATAATCGGGTTATAATGCTGCAGGCTCGCGCCGATACCGTTGTTGGCCAAGGCCACCCAGGCGTTCAGCTGACTGGAACCTTGTGCTTGTTCTGCCCAGGTGGCAAAATTATCAGCATACAGCGGGAAATCTTGTTCCAGCTTGCGGACAATGGGTTCGTCGGTCAGATACAAGATGGTGCCGTAAGCCGCTTTGAAACTGGCAATCTTCTGCTTGGTGGCTTCATAGGCTGCTTCAGTTGGGACTTCTGACTTCAGCCGCTTGACCACAATGTCCCACAAGGCATCGTGCTTAGCGCCGAATAAGAAGACCGCCCGCGTCGTTTGCGAGTTGAAAGCGGATGGTGTGGCCTGAATCACATTTTCGACCAGGTCCACGATTTCGTCATCGCTTTGCTTGACGTTTTTGCCCAAGGCATAAATTGAGCGGCGCTGCTTCAACAGGTTAAGTAAGTCATTGTTCACAGGAAATACCTCTTTCATCTTTAGGATAATATTAGTGTATCAGCTTATCTTTTGTAAGTAAACCCACAATTGCCCATGTCACGCGCCAGGAGGCCGTTATGTCACTTGTCAGTAGCTTGATTGTTGCCATTTTAGTTCTGAACACGCTTGCCGCGATTTTCACCGTGCTGCGGGAAGTTCGAGATATTCCGACCACCTGGGCGTGGCTGATGGTGTTGATTTTCCTGCCGGTCATCGGGTTCGGCTTGTACCTGTTCGCCGGCCGCGGGCTATCCGCCAAGAAAGTGCGGGCCATTCAAACCGAGTATCACCGTGGGGTCAAAGCCTTCGTGGCGATGCAAAAGCGCGCGAACACCCATGGTCAGTTGTTGCCAGCGGCGGTGGCTTCGCCGGCTGCCAAAGAGCTCACCACGTTATTCTTGAATACGGCCAACGCCCCTGTGCTTGGCAGCAATGACGTGACGCTCTATTTCGATGGCGAGAAAAAATTTGCCGCCCTGTTTGCTGATATCGATGCGGCGACGGATCATGTGTTCATCGAATACTACACCATTTATGCCGACCAGCTTGGCACCGAGCTCCGGGACCATTTGATTGCCAAGGCCAAAGCTGGCGTTGAGGTTAAGGTGCTGTATGATGCCTGGGGCAGTATGGGTGCTGGCCCGAAGTTCTGGGCCCCCCTGCTTGAAGCTGGCGGCAAGGCGGAAGCCTACTTCAGCTCGCAGCATTTGTTCCTAGACTTTCGCTTGAACTACAGGCTGCACCGGAAAGTGGTGGTGATTGATGATGAAGTCGGCTACATCGGCGGCTTTAACGTCGGCGACCAGTACGTTTCGCGCAAGCCGAAATTTGGTTTTTGGCGCGACACGCACTTGCGGATTGTCGGTAACACGGTTTACGCCTTGAAAATGCAGTTTTTGATGGACTGGAATGCGACTGTGCCAGATGATCAAGCCGAGCCCTACGCGACCGATGCCATCACGCGAGAAAACGTGCGAGTGGCGCATGTCGGTGCCACGCCGATGCAAATTGTGGCCAGCGGGCCCGACTCCAATGCCCAACAAATCAAATATGGCTACGTCAAAATGATTGCCAGCGCCACCAAGTCCGTTTGGCTTCAAACCCCCTACCTGATTCCTGATGATACTGCGATGGATGCGTTGATCACTGCGGCGCTGGCCGGGATTGATGTGCGGGTGATGGTCCCGGATATGCCGGATCACCCCTTCATTTTCCGGGCGACGCAGTATTACGCCAATTATCTCAGCCGCTTTGGCATCAAGGTTTACCACTACCAGCATGGGTTCTTGCATGCCAAGACGCTGATTGTCGATGATGCGATTGCTAGTGTCGGCTCAGCAAACTTCGATATTCGTAGCTTCAAATTAAATTTCGAGGTCAACGCCTTCGTTTACGACGAGGCCATTGCCCACCAGCTGACTGAGGCCTTCGAGGCGGATCAAAAGGAAAGCCTCTTCCTGTCTGCCGCAGTCATTCGCAGCCAAGGCCGTTGGTTGCGGTTCAAGCAGTACGCTTCGCGGCTGCTGTCACCGATTCTGTAACTCCAGTAAAGTAAAACCGTCCTGATGCGAGGCATCAGGACGGTTTTTTTGGCTTAGGCGGCGGTTCAGCTGCCCCCTTCAGTGCCCAGTCTACCGCACCCAGGCGTCAAAGGCTTTGGGATTATCTTTGAGAATGCGAATGGCCGCGGCAATCAGTTCATTGCGCTTGCTGGCGAGCTCGTCACCGGTCAAGTGATAGCGGTCGGTGATGTAGCCAGTGGCAATGGCGAGAAAATCTTTGCGTTCGATACCCCCGTCCTTGAATAAAGCGTCCAAACCGGTGAGGTCCGGCGTGGCGGCAGCTAGGACCGCTTGGGCCACGTCCTTGGTGTGGGCGTGTTGGTTGGCGTAATCAATTAGACCATCGACCATGTCAACTTCGGCGGCATGGTCGGCTTTCTTATCAGCGTTCATGCTAAACATCTCCTTTGATCACCTTCTATTATAACGAGTTGCAGTCGTGGTGAAAAATAAAGTGTCCAAGGGCTTCTCTTATTTGGACAGGCGGGGTATAATTGTTGTTATCAGTTCGGGGGAACACCATATCTTGGGGTCTGACTTTTTGCCCACAAGATGTGGTGTTTTTATTTGACACCATATACAATATCCAGTATGATAAAGCCATCATCAAAAACAGAAAGCGTGACGAACATGAGCAATATTACGTTATTTACCAAAAACGGCTGTCCACAATGCCGCATGACAAAGAATTACCTGAAGACGCACAACATTTCTTTCGTTGAACACAACATCAACGAAGAACCTGAATACATCGGTTACCTGAAGGATCAAGGGTTCCAAGCCGTTCCGGTGCTGGAAGCAGATGGCCTGAAATCCTTTTACGGGTTCCGCCCAGAAGCATTGAAGCAACTGGCTGGCTAAGCGCCAGCTTTTTTTGACCCCTAATCCTTGTGAAAGTGGTGACAATATGGCACTCAGTGAGATCAAACCAGATGAAGTAACCTATTACGCGTTGAACAACGAAATCAACATTCCAGTGGATGGGCAGATTCCGTTGGCGAAGGACAAGGCGGCGCTGCAGGCCTTTCTGAAAGAAAATGTGATTCCGAACACGAAGACTTTTGCTTCGCTGACGGATCGCCTCGCCTACTTGGTGGAGCATGACTACTATGAAGCAGCGATGCTGGATAAGTACCAGCCGGCCTTCTTAGAACAGCTCAACGACTTTTTAACCAATGCCCATTTTGAGTTCAAGTCGTTCATGGCGGCATACAAGTTCTACGCGCAATACGCCTTGAAGACTGATGACAACGAATACTACTTGGAAGATTTCAAGGACCGTGTCTTTGCCAATGCGCTCTATTTTGCCGACGGGAATGAAGAGTTGGCGATCGCGTTAGCCGATGAAATGATTCACCAGCGCTATCAGCCGGCGACCCCTTCGTTTTTGAACGCTGGGCGCCAGCGCCGTGGTGAATTGGTGTCGTGTTTCTTGCTCCAGGTGTCCGATGATATGAATTCGATTGGCCGGGCCATCAACTCGGCTTTGGAACTGTCACGCATTGGTGGCGGCGTGGGGTTGACCTTGTCAAACTTGCGTGAAGCCGGTGCCCCGATTAAAGGCATCGATGGCGCCGCCAGTGGCGTTTTACCGGTCATGAAATTGCTGGAAGACAGTTTTTCCTATTCCAACCAGCTCGGCCAACGCCAAGGGGCCGGCGTGGTTTATTTGAACGTGTTCCATCCTGATATTATTAGCTTCCTTGGCGCGAAGAAAGAAAATGCCGACGAAAAGTACCGCCTGAAGACCCTGAGCCTCGGTGTCATCGTCCCGGATAAATATTATGAACTGGTCCGTGAAGACGCTGATATGTACCTCTTCTCCCCGCATTCCGTGGAGCGGGAATACGGACAGCCGTTCTCCTACATCGACATCACCAAGGAATACGACAACCTGGTGGCTAATCCGAAGATCAAGAAGTACAAGCTGAAGGCCCGCGACCTGGAAAACGAAATCTCCAAGCTCCAGCAAGAATCCGGCTATCCGTACATCGTTAACATCGATACCGCTAACAATGCTTCCCCGATCGCCGGCAAAATCATCATGAGTAACCTTTGCTCTGAAATCATGCAGGTGCAAACCCCAAGCGTGATCAACAATGCCCAGGGTTACGATGTGCTGGGGACAGATGTTTCCTGCAACCTAGGCTCCACCAACATTCCTAACCTGATGAAGAGTCCTGATTTTGGCAAGAGTGTGGAATCCATGGTCCGGGCCTTGACCTTCGTCACCGACACCAGCAACATCGATGTGGTGCCGTCCGTGCAGCACGGCAATGAACTGGCCCACTCCATTGGCCTGGGGGCCATGGGCTTGCATACCTATTTTGCCTTGAACCACATGGCTTACGGCGATGAAGAAGCACTGGACTTCACCAATGTCTATTTCCTGCTGCTGAATTACTACAGCCTCAAGGCCTCCAACAAGATTGCGGCTGAACGCGGCCAGGTCTTCCACAATTTTGCCGCCAGCAAGTACGCTGATGGCAGCTATTTTGACAAGTATCTGACTGAAGACTTTGCGCCAAAGACGGCTAAGGTCAAGGCGCTGTTCGCTGACATTCATGTGCCGACCGCTGAAGACTGGGCAGCCCTGAAGGCGGCGGTGATGAAGGACGGTTTGTACCACCAAAACCGGCTCGCCGTAGCGCCAAATGGCTCAATTTCTTACATCAATGACACCTCTGCTTCCCTGCAGCCAATCGTCAACCGCATCGAAGATCGGCAGGAAAAGAAGATTGGGACGATTTACTACCCAGCACCAGGGTTGTCCAACGACACCCTGCCTTACTACAAGAGTGCCTACGATATCGATATGCGCAAGGAAATTGATGTCTATGCTGCCGCGCAGGCCCACGTTGATCAGAGCATGTCGCTGACGCTGTTCATGCGCTCCACCATTCCAGCTGGCCTCTACCCATGGAAGGAAGGCCGCACTGAAAAGATGACGACCCGCGATTTGAACATCCTGCGGAACTACGCCCATCACAAAGGCATCAAGTCCATTTACTACATCCGGACCTACACCGATGATCAAGAAGAAATTGGCAGCAATGCCTGCGAATCCTGCTCGATCTAAAGCTCGCCTTTGGCACTGAGCAATGGCCAGCCTTTGAGAGCCGTGGCGCCCCACGGTTCTTACATAACCTTTAAAGGAGCGACATCATGGCGGAAGAAAAGCAATACCTCGCAATCAACTGGAACGACATTGAAGATCAAATCGATAAAGCCACTTGGGAAAAATTAACTGAGCAATTTTGGCTCGACACGCGGATTCCGGTGTCCAATGACTTGGATGACTGGCGCAAGCTGACCAAAGACGAGCAATGGGTCGTCGGCCATGTGTTTGGTGGTCTGACTTTGCTGGATACCTTGCAGAGTCAAGATGGCATGAATAGTTTGATGCAAAACATCCGCACCCAGCAAGAACGCGCGGTGCTGAATAACATTCAGTTCATGGAATCCGTGCATGCTAAATCCTATTCCACGATTTTTTCCACGCTAAATACGCCAGCTGAAATCGACGAGATTTTTGAATGGACCAATTCCAACCCGCATTTGCAATACAAAGCCAACAAAATCAACGACATCTATCACAACGGCACCCCACTGGAAAAGAAAGTGGCTTCCGTCTTCCTGGAAACCTTCCTTTTCTACTCTGGCTTCTTCACCCCGCTGTACTATCTGGGCAACAACAAGCTCACTAATGTGGCGGAAATCATCAAGCTGATCATTCGCGACGAAAGTGTGCACGGCACCTACATCGGCTACAAGTTCCAGCTTGGCTTCAATGCCCTCAGCGATGACGAACAAGCCAAAATGCGCGATTGGATGTATGACTTGCTGTATGACCTCTACGCCAACGAGGAAGGTTACACCAATGACTTGTACGCCAAAACCAGTTGGACGGAGGAAGTGTTGACCTTCCTGCGGTATAACGCCAACAAAGCGTTGATGAACTTGGGCCAGGACCCCTTATTCCCGGACACGGCCGCGGACGTGAACCCGATTGTGATGAACGGGATCTCGACTTCCACCGCCAACCATGACTTCTTCTCCCAAGTCGGTAACGGCTACCGTTTGGGTCAAGTCGAAGCGATGAACGACGATGATTACAACTTTGACTAAATGTTTGAATCGAAAAACGCAGGATCAGTTGATCCTGCGTTTTTTGATTCCGCCCCACCAAAAAAGACGAGCCGCAACTCGTCTTTCAGTGATTACCAAATGTGAACGCGCTTCTCAGGCGCAATGTACATGCCATCACCTGGCTGCACGTCAAAGGTGGCATACCAGTCATCCAAGTTCCGCGGTTGAATGTTGGCCCGCAGCTTGGCTGGCGCATGCACATCGATCGACAGCAGGAATTTCATGTATTCCGGCCGCGCCTTTTGCCGCCAGATCCGCGCCCAGTTGGTGAAGAAGGCCTTCAGATCAACGTCAGGTTGTGCCTTGGCCGTTTGCAGCGCCGCCGCCAAACCACCAGCATCGGCAATGTTTTCGGAGACAATCAGCTTGCCGTTCACTTTGCCGGCACTGGTTTCAATACCATCGAACTCGTCGATCATTTGCTGGGTCAAGGTCTTGAAGTGCGCGTAGTCAGCTTCTTGCCACCAGTTGACCATGTTGCCGAATTCATCGAATTGCGCGCCATTGTTGTCGAACCCATGGGAGATTTCGTGGGCAATGACAGCGCCAATCCCGCCGTAGTTCTCACTGGCAGATTGATCCAAGGCGTAAAATGGGGCCTGCAAAATGGCAGCTGGGAACGTGATATCGTTGCGAGAAGGATCGTAGCAAGCGTTGACTAAGTGACCAGGCATCAGCCATGTGGTGCGATCAACCGGCTTTTGCAGCTGCTCAACGTTGTAGGCATGGCGCGCTTCGGCGATGCCGGTGACGTTGGTTAACAGGTCGGCCTTTTCATCGACGGTGAAGCGGTCATAGACCTCGTTGACCTTGTCGGGGTAGCCCATCTTCAAGACCATCTTGTCGAGTTTGACAATGGCTTTGGTCTTCGTTTCCGCAGACAGCCAGCTGGAGTCGCGCAGGCGGGATTTGTAGGTCTCAATCATGTTCTCGACCAACTTGGTCACATCGGCCTTCGCGGCTTCACCAAAGTACGTGCGGCCGTAGTACAAGCCAATCGGTTCGGAGAAGAAGGAATTCGCCAAACGATAAGCGTGCTTAATCTGCTTCGGTGCTTCCGGATTGCCGGACAACGCGCGGCCAAAGGTGCCGCCGAGCTGCCGCAGGTCTTCACTCAGGTAGCCGGTGTTGGACAGTAAGTCGTTGACATAGGCCCAGTGCTTGTAGCGGTCAAAGGTTGCCGCGCCAAACAGCTGAGTGAATTCCTTTAAGAAGCGCGGATCGCCCACGATGATGGTGGCTGGCTGTTCGCCATAAGCCTCTTGCGCAAAAGCGGCGAAATCAAAGTCCCCAAACTGTGCGGCTACTTCCGCAAAGCTTTGCGGGTTATACATCTTCGGATAATCAGCCCACTCTTCACGGCTCTTGACATGCTTAGCCAGCTCGGCATCAAACGCCAAGGCATCAGCGAGATAAGTCTTTTGCTCAGAGGCGCTCAAATCGGTTTGCGCCAGGAGCTTTGAAACCATGTCGCTCCACACTTTGAGCAACTGCGCGGCTTGTTCGTTGTCAGGCGTGTAATAAGTGGTGTCTGGCAAAATCGTGGACGGCCCAGTCAGCATGATTTTGTTGACGCTGGTGTCCTTCATGTCAGGTTCAACCCCGAGGTCAAACGGCATCGGGAAGAGTGAGGCTTCCAAATCCGCGGCTTTGGCATTGAAGGCAGCCAAGTCAGAGGTGGCATTCAGCGGCGCCAACCGGTCCAGTGCCGGCTGGATGCCAGCTGCGTCGCGCGCCTTAAAATCTTTGGCTTGGTCATAAAGCTTCACCGCAGCGGCAAAGTACTGATCTGGGGCGGTTTTGTCCCCTGCCGAAACCGCGGCAAAGTCCGCCATCAGGTGGGCTTCTACCCCATCCGCCAAATCGTTAAAGCCCCCAGTGCTTGTTTTATCTGGATCAATGACGGCGGTTTTCTCCCATCCGCCATTCACGGCATCATAAAGATCGTCTTGGTATCGTGTCTCAGCCATTATCTGAACTCCCTTCGCTGATTCTCTCACCAGCATTTAATGTAAGACTAATTATAGCGCAAGCCCGCGGGCATTTCACCCATTACGCCGAAATAGTCACCAGGCCCAGACGTTATCCCTTTACCAAAAGTATGACAGCGCATACAATAGACATGATACAGAAGGAGGCCTGGAAAATGTACTATGTGATCATGAAGTCTCATGATATTCGCCGTAATCTTGCTACAGAACAATACCTGATGAATAACAAACAGTTTGATGAACCCTTGCTGCTGTTTTACTACGAAGAACCTTGTGTGATTGTGGGCCGAAACCAAAATACCCAGGAGGAACTCAACCAAGACTATGTTGATGCGCATCACATTGTGGTGACGCGGCGCTTGTCCGGCGGCGGGGCCGTCTATCAAGACTTGGGCAATCTTTGTTTCTCCTTTGTCGTAGATGCGGATTCCGAGGAATTTGGCGACTTTAAGTCATTCACGCAACCGATTGTGGATGCTTTGCATCAAATGGGCGCCACCACCGCCGAAGTGTCTGGGCGTAATGACATGCTGGTGGATGGTAAAAAATTCTCTGGCAGCGCCATGTACACGCGCGACGGTAAGACGTTCTCACATGGCACTTTGATGCTCGACGTGGATCAAAGCGTTCTGCCAGAGGTGTTGAAGGTACCGGCCGATAAACTCGCCAGCAAAGGGATTCAAAGTGTCCGCAGCCGCGTCACGAATCTGCGGCCTTACCTCGCCCCTGAGTACCAGCAGCTGACGGTACCAGAATTTCGCGACATTTTGCTCTTGCGGCTGTTCGGCGCCAACGATTTAAGTGCAATCAAAGACCGCGAGTACCAGGTCACCGCTGAGGACCAAGCCGCCATCGACCAGCTGTATGAGGAGATTTACAGCAACTGGGATTGGGTTTACGGCAAATCCCCTGCCTTCACTTTGAAAAAGCGGCAGCACTTCACCATGGGCACCATTGATGCTCGCCTCACCGTCACCGGCGGCAAAATTACCGCCATCAAGTTCTACGGTGACTTCTTTGGCGCCAAAGATGTCGCGGAGCTCCAAGCCGCGTTGACCGGCGTCCAGTATGACCATGAGCACGTGGCACAGGCCCTAGCGGCATTTGATCTCAATGCCTATTTCACGGGCATCGATGCCGAGGCATTGACCAACCTTTTGACCCGCTGAGGGCAAGCTAAAGGGGCTGTGACATCTGTCACAGCCCCTTGATTCACTCCGAATATTCCAGCAGAGTTACGTGCCAAAAGGCCGGAGCCGAGCAGCTAGCTACGCCATCCACCGAGTCCATAGCCCGGACTTGGTGGATGGCAAGGCTACCTGTCGGCTCCAAAACCGCCTTTTGTCACAGCCCGTTCTTTGGTTATGCCCAAGCAATCTTGGCAATCGCGTATTCTTGAAGGCGCTTGGCCCCCTTGGGTGTTTCCACGATGACGGTGCTCCGCTCCTGATACGGTTTAACCGTCCCCGGGTGAATCGCCGACACCGTGCCTTTTAACGTCCGTTTATCCATGGTGTGAATTTTCACCGGGCGTTTGGTTAACAGTGCATCCTCCAGTAAGCCAATAATCTCAGTGGTGCGTTGCGCCATGAGCAAAACCTCCTTTTGGTTGTAACCGATTACATGGCTAGTATAACCGTATTTTAATCAAAAATCAGTAGCCGGCGGTTAAGTCCACCTGATTCTTAATAATTTCGCCACTGGCGGCAAAGGCGCTGAGGTTCGGCAGGAAAATATCAGCCACGGCAGCCCGCAAATGCGGTACGGTGCCGGAAATATGCGGCGTAATCAGCACCTGTTGCTCCTGCCACAGTGGCGAATCCGCTGGTAGCGGTTCGGTTTCGAAGACATCCAGCGCTGCGCCGCGGAGCTGGCCGGCATGAAGCGCAGCGAGCATGGCGGCGGTATCCACCGATTCGCCCCGGCCAACGTTGACCAACAGCGGAGCGGCTTCAAGCTGGGTGAAAAACGCGGCGTTGAAGAAATGGGTGGTGCTGGCCGTTAGCGGCATCACATTGACCAGCACCTGCGCATCCTGGGCCCAAGTGGTTGCCATTTGATCAGTGGCCACCTCAATGAAGCCAAGCACTGGCGCGCCATGGCGGCTGATGCCGTACACTTGCATACCTTGGGCAGTCAGCTGTTTAGCAATCGCCTGGCCGATGTGACCGGTGCCAAAAATCACGGCTTTGCTGCCCTCGAGAGACCAGAGCTGGCCGCGGCGCTGCTCGTTATCCCAAGTGTGCGCCGCTGGGAACAAGCCCCGGGCAAAAGCCAAAATCATTGCCAAAGTTGAGCTAGCAATGGGTCCAGCGTGAATGCCGCTGGTGTTCGCCACCACCACGCCTTGCGCCTTGAGCTGCGCCAACGGTAAATAGTCGACGCCAGCAGACACGGTTTGCACAAATTTCAGCCGATTGGGACCATCTAAAATCGTCTGGGCGATATGGTTCCAGCCTAAAATGACGTCAATTTGACTCGCTTGGTCTGGCGTGTAGTCCGCCTGACTAATCAACGTAACATTGGCTGGCAGCTGGGCCTTCGCCGCGGCGGGTAAAGCAAATAAAGATAATACCTTCATAAATGACCTCCTAGCCTGCAAATTTAGACAGCAGCTGATGTAATTCTGATTCGCCTAAGCCCAGTGTCTCGCGGATGAAACCGCGACTGCCGGCAAACCGGGTATCGAGGAGCGTGAAGACTGCCGCTAGATAACGCTGATCGGCGCGGCCGAGCGCGGCGAGTTCCTTTTGCATGCTTGCGGTGCCGCCGGCTGCACTTAAGGCTTGGCGCAACGCAACTGCGTGGGCAGCATCAGCGGTGTTCGTGAGCAGATAATCCTGATAGATGAATTTCCGGTCAACGCCCAGTGCATCTAGCAGCAAGGCACAAGCCACGCCAGTGCGGTCCTTGCCGGCGCTGCAATGAAGGAGCACGGCACCAGGCGCTGCGCTGACCGCATGCAACATTTTTGCCAGGCTACCCTGCTCCTCAGGTTCAAGGAGCATGTTTTGGTAGCCGGCAATCATCCAGTCAACGGCGCCTTGGTGATGCCGCAAAAAAGCAAACAATGCTGGGAGCGTTTGGTACGCTGCGGTCACCGCGTCTGAGGCAAGTGGCGCCGCGATGGTCTGGACCCCAGACGACTGAACGTCTGGACTGGCCGCCTGCTCGCTGGGCAGGCGTAAATCGATGACAGTGGTGACATTGAGCCCCTGCAGCGCCGCCACATCCGCTGGTGTCGCGTGCGCCAGCCGCCCGCTGCGGATCAGCAGCTCTCCTTTTAGGGGCTGCCCATCACGGGTGATCAGGGCTTGATAGGTGCGAGCATTGCTCACGCCTGCAAAGGGTAACGTTAAGCTAACGTTGGTCATTGACTCGCCTCCTCCTTTTATTTTAGCACACTGTTTTTTAAGGCCTTTGTCGCCAAATTCAAATTTTTTAATCAAAAAATGTTGACAGACGGTTTTCACCAGACTAAACTCAGTGTCAATCAAATCAATCTGTTTTCACAAACCGATGAGGTGGAGATCAAACCAGTTGTGCACGCACAGAGAGCCACGTTGCTGAGAAGTGGCCGAACGCAAGCTGGCAAATGGACCACCGAGGGCCTTGCCGAAAGATTTCAAGTACGCAAGGACGTCAGGCATACGTCAGTTGCCGGGAGAGTGTTGGCTCTTCGCTAAGCGTGATTCGAACGGAATCGCCCTGCGCAAAGAGCCCGCTGCATTCGTTGCAGCGGGCTTTGTGTTTGGGGCTACCGATGCGAATCAAATCAAGGTGGCACCGCGGAAAATCCGTCCTTGATCGTCGTCATATTTGACGGCGATCGAGGGCGGATTTTTTTGCTAGGAGGAAATTATGCTGAATCAATTCACAAAGTCAAACGCGATTGAAGTGCTCGCCCCACTCACCACACCCATGCAAGCGATTGAAGAAGCTGGCAAGTTGTTGGTCGCTGGCGGCTTTGCCACCCCAGCCTATACTCAGGCGATGCTGACCAGTTTTCAGACCAACGGCGCGTACTTTGTCATTGCCCCAGGCATCGCCATGCCCCATGCGCGGCCAGAAAATGGGGTCTTGGCCAACGGTATCAGCATCCTCACCCTCCAAACCCCGCTTGATTTCGGGAATGCTGCCAACGGCCCTGCCGATTTGATCATTGGCTTAGCCGCGACTGGCGCTGCCAGCCATCTCCAGCTGATTCAAGCCATTGCCAAGACCTTCAGTGACCGATGGCGTTACCGCCAACTGATGTCATGCACCACCTCAAAGCAAGTCTTGTCACTACTTGAAACGGATGCACCAGATGAAAGGTAGGTTTTCTCAATGCGCGTGTTAACAGTATGTGGGGCCGGGGTCGGTACCAGCCTGATGGAAAAAATGTTCGCCGAAGACATTCTAAGTGGCGCCGGGGTCGACGCTCAGGTCGATAATGCCGATATCAGCAGTGCCACGCCTAATGATTACGACGTGGTCATTACCACTTCAATGTTTGCCGAAATGTTGCCAGCAACTAGTGCCCAAGTCATTATCCATGACAACATCATGGATCAAACAAGCCTTAAGCAAAAGTTGCTCGCGGCGCTGGCGCAGGAGGATTAGGCCATGTCAATTCTCCTTTACTTCATCAACAACGTCCTGAGCCAGCCGATTTTCATTTTAGGGCTGGTGGTGGTCATCGGCATGTTGGCGGAACATAAGCCTGGTAGCAAAATCCTGCCCAGTGCCTTGAAAGCCGTGATTGGCTTCACCATGATCAACGTGGGCGGCCAAACCTTGGGCACGGCACTTTTGCCTTTGCAGCAGCTGATTGCGCATATTTTTGCCATGAAAGCCCCGGCCAGCGCCGATATCGGCGCGACTCAAGCGGCTAGCTTAACGGATGTGGGTTTTGACATGGCGATTATCTTCGCCTGTGGGTTCGTGATCAACTTGCTGCTGGCGCGCTTCACCCGGTTCAAATTTGTGCATCTTTCGCCGCATGTGTCGTTTTTCTTTGCCGGCTTGATTGCCGCCCTCTTGAAATTCGGGACTGACCTGAACACGCCTGTGCGGCTGGTGATTGGATCCATTCTCTTAGGCGTCTACATGACCTTCACCTGCGCTTATGTCAATGTGCTGATCAAACCTGTGCGCGGCGCCGATGGCTTCACGCTGGCGCATTCCAGTTCATCAGGTCTCTTGGTCGCCTCGATTCTTGGCGAACTGTTCGGGGATAAAAAGCACGACCTTGAAGACACCAAGCTGCCAGTAAAGCTCAACTTTCTGCGGGATATGACCGTGGCGCTCACGCTAGTCATGATGCTGTTGTTCTTCGCCTTAGGCTTGATTGCCGGGCCCCACTTCACCATGACGCAAGTGGCCGGGGGTAAGGACTTCGTGGTGTTCGCCATTACCAAAGGCATTGAATTCGGGATGTGGATTACCGTCATCCTGGCTGGTGTGCGGATGATGTTGGCAGAAATCATTCCAGCTTTTCACGGCATCGCGCACAAGCTCATCCCCAATGCTAAGCCCGGCTTGGATATTCCGCTCTTGTTTCCGCAGTATCCCACCAGTGTCATTGTCGGTTTTCTGATGAGTTTAACCACTGGCATCATCGGCATGCTGATTTTAGCTGCCGCCCATTATCCGATCATCGTTTTCCCAGCCTTAATTCCGACCTTCTTCACTGGCGCGGCCACGGCGATTTTCGGTGATGCCCACGGCGGCCGCCGCGGGGCGTTGCTCGGGGCTGGCGCCAATGGGTTCCTGCTGATTTTTGGCCAGGCCCTGTTGCTGCCAATGGTGGGGACCTTCGCCCCAATCATGCGGATCTTAAGCGAAACCGACTATTGCGTCTACGGCCCGCTACTGGGCTTCGTGTTGAAATTAGTTCATCTTGGTTAATCAAAGGAGTTTTATCATGACAAACAATTACGATCCTGAAACTGCAATGCAAGCTGGCCGTTATCTTGATTACGGCGGCCAATATCTCCCTGAAGTCTTGATGCCAGAAATCAACCGCGTCGCGGCGGCCTACGCTATGTACAAAGACGACCCTGACTTCTTGAATGAGTTTCACACCTTGCTGCGGGAATACGCCGGCCGACCTTCCCTGCTGTATTACGCCAAGAATATGACGGCAGATCTCGGTGGTGCCCAAATCTACCTCAAGCGGGAAGACCTCAACCATACCGGCGCGCATAAAATCAATAATGTCATCGGCCAGGCCTTGCTCGCCAAGCGCATGGGCAAAACCCGCCTGATTGCTGAAACCGGCGCTGGTCAGCATGGCGTCGCCACTGCCACCATTGCTGCCTTGTTCGGCATGGAATGTGAAATCTTCATGGGCAAAATGGATACCGACCGCCAGCGCCTCAATGTCTACCGCATGGAACTACTTGGCGCCAAAGTGAACGCGGTGACCAGCGGCTCGATGGTGCTTAAGGACGCTGTGAATGCGGCGCTTCAAAACTACGCGGCCCGCAGTGACGATACGTTTTATGTGATGGGCTCTGCAGTCGGCCCGCACCCCTTCCCAGCGATGGTGCATGATTTTCAAAGTGTGATCAGTAAAGAATCCAAGGCTCAGTTGCAGGACGCGATTGGCCAGTTACCAGATTACGTCGTGGCCTGTGTCGGCGGTGGTAGCAATGCGATTGGCAGTTTTGCCGAATACATCAAAGACCCCAGTGTGCATCTGATTGGCTGTGAAGCCGCCGGCAAAGGCATCACCACCAAGCAAACGGCTGCCACCATGGCGCTTGGCTCAACCGGGATTTTCCATGGCATGAAGTCCCGTTTCTTGCAAAACCATGACGGTCAAATCGATTCTGTTTATTCTATTTCCGCCGGGCTCGACTACCCTGGCGTTGGGCCAGAGCATGTCGCCTTGATGGATGAAGGCCGAGCCCAGTACGTGCCGATTACCGATGACGAGGCGGTTGATGCCTTCGAATATATCGCTAAGCAAGAAGGCATCATTGCCGCAATTGAAAGTTGCCATGCCGTCGCCGAAGTGCAAAAGCTCGCCCCAACCTTGAGCAAGGACCAGGTCATCGTTTGCACCCTCTCTGGGCGCGGGGACAAAGACGTGGCTTCGATTGCCAAATATCGCGGCATTGAACTGAATGAAGACTAGTTGAGGAAGGAAAATCATCATGAGTAAATTAACAGACGCATTCAATAACGGTAAGGCGTTCATTCCCTTCATCGTGGCCGGCGATCCTGATGAAGCCAGCACCTTAAATAATATCCTCGCGATGGCGAAAGCTGGCGCGGATATCATCGAGCTGGGCATTCCCTTCTCCGATCCCGTCGCTGATGGGCCAGTGATTCAAGCCGGTGACTTGCGCGCCTTCAAAGGCGGCATCACCGTCGACAAGATTTTTGGCATTGTGAAGGCCGCTCGGGAGCAAATTCAAACCCCAATCGTCTTTTTGACCTACGCAAACGTGCCATTCAAGTATGGTTATGACCGCTTTTGCGCCCAGTGTCAGGCCTTGGGCGTCAACGGTTTGGTGATTCCCGACTTGCCCTTTGAGGAGCAAGGTGAAATTCGGCCCTTCACGCAAAAATACGGCTTGGATTTGATTATGCTGATTACGCTGAATTCCGGTGACCGCGTACCGGCCCTGGCCAAAGCCGCTGAAGGATTCATCTATGTCGTCAGCACCCAAGGCATCACGGGTGAGCGTGATGAATTCGATCACCGCCTCGCCGCCCTTTTCGCCGAGATCAAGCAGTATACAGAGGTGCCGGCGGCGTTGGGCTTTGGCATTCATACCCCCGCGCAGGCCAAGGCGCTTTCGCAGTTCGCCGATGGAATTATCGTTGGCTCGGCGATTGTGGAGCTGGCGGCGCAGCACGGCACCGAGGCGGCCGCCGCGATTGGGCAGTATACGGCGGAGATGAAAGCGGCGCTGGCGTAATCCGCCTAGCCAAATCATCAAGCACACCAAAACAACCACGCCAGCTGACGTGGTTGTTTTGGTGTTATGAACGACATAGCGTCTTTGCGTGAATCGTGGCCTTATTTGGTTTCGGGTGCTTGCCATTTATTGGGTAACAAGGTTTCTCCAATCCGAATGAGCAGAATATTACCGACAAATAGGCCAGGAATTAAGAGTTGGCCCGAAAGACCTGGCAATTTATCGAGCATATCAATTGCTGGAACGGCGAACAGCGTTGCAAAAATCGCAAGCATGCCCGCGATGAACCATGAGTGCATGCCCATCCACATGCCAAGGCCTAGCAGAAGGACCATCAGGCCCAAACCGACAACGATAATTAACGGCTTGGGCACCCATACCCGGCCAAACTTAGGCATCATGTCGCTGAGCGGTTGGAGAACTAACTGGACGACAACGATAAGCACGATGCTGGCATCGCGAACCTTTCTGCGATGAAATACACCGCGGCGAAACATTTCCATGGCCGCCAAAACAAGGATTGGCAGTGCTGCTGCAAGCACTGCCGCTGAGCCCAAGGGCACAAGACGTCCATGCAGGGAAATATGGCGCCAGGTGATGAAGAAAAACGAAAGGAGCCATGCTACCGTCGCGTATAAGACCCAGGATTTGCGCTTCCAGTGTGGTAGGTTTTTGACGAGTTGATCACCAATGGTTTTGGGATCCTGGCCAAAGTAATCGACCGCATCAATACCATCAGCTTGTGCTTGCATTAAATCCGCGTGAATTTCGGCAAGCATATCGACAGCAGCAGTCGTATCGACGCCAATGGCCTCAGTTACATAGGTCTTAAGCCGGTCAAAATACTCTTGATTACGCGGTAATAGCGTTGTACCCATACTTTACTTACCTCCGAGTTGATTCATGGCAGCTTCCAGTTGTGACCAGTCTGCCTTAAAGTCAGCCAATGCCGCCTGCCCTGACGGCAATAGATGGTAATACTTGCGCGGTGGACCACCGTTGGGGGAATCGCGCCTTTCACCCTGAATTTGGCCACTTCGTTCTAATTTCAGTAGCAACGGGTAAATTGTCCCGTCTGCAATTTCACCAAAACCGGCGGTCACGAGCGCCTGATGAATCTCATAAGGGTAGGACTCCTGGCTGGCAAGGATTTGCAGCAGCGCCCCTTCCAATGACCCCTTCAACAGTTGAGACGGCAGTTTGCGCATATCGCCCCTCCTAACTATCTTGCTTTGCAAGTATACTCGTGGCTCAACTATCTTGTCAAGCAAGGAAGTATATATTTGATGATGAATAGTGGTTCTTCAAGAATGAAACAAAGCACCGGTTGCTTACCATACAGACATGGTAAGCAACCGGTGCTCAATGAGCCTCTATTGACGTGGTGCCCGTTTCGCCCAGTACTGGAAGTAATCGGTGCGAATCGTCCCGTTATACAACTTCCTGCGCTTCGTGGCTTTGGCGGCATACGCTTTTTCAAATTCCAAATCGGCGGTCAAAATATACTTGCTCCAGCCGGTCAGCGGCCGGTAGACCTCGCCCATTTCCTTGTACAGCTGGCGCGCTGCATCCAGTTCCCCAAGACGTTTCCCGTAAGGTGGGTTAGAAACAATCACGCCGCGCGGGGCGGTCAGTTGATTATCTTTGACTGCGACCTGCTTGAAGCGAATGGTCTGGCTCAGGCCAGCTTGCTTGGCGTTTTCCTTAGCGATTTCAATCATTTGCGGATTCAGGTCAAAGCCTTGAATATCGAGTTCTCGATCAAAGTCAGCTTGATCCATCGCTTCATCCTTTACCTGTTGCAGAATTTCAGGGTCCATAAAGGCGAAATCTTCAAAGGCAAAATGGCGCTGCATCCCAGGGGCCAAATTAAGCCCAATCATCGCCGCTTCAATCGGAATGGTGCCAGAGCCAGTGGTTGGATCAACAAACGGCATATCCGGATGCCAGTTCGTCAGCATGACCAGCGCTGCGGCAAAGTTTTCCTTCAGCGGGGCTTCCCCTTTGGCAATCCGGTAACCGCGCTTGAAGAGACTAGGACCCGTGGTGTCGATGGTCAAAGTGGCCACATCCCGCAAAATAGAGACTTCCAGCGGATAGGTCTTGCCGGTTTCCGCCAACCGGCCGCGGCGGTGGTAAACGGTTGCTAACTTATCGACGATGGCTTTCTTCGTTATCGCTTGCACGTCAGGTTCCGAGTGCAGTTTGGAGCGCACGCTACGCCCGGCCACCGGGAATTCAGCATCCAGCGGCAGGTAATGATCCCAAGGCAAGGCCTTTACCCCTTCGAACAACTCATCAAAGGTGGTGGCGGTGAATTGACCGACAATGATCTTCACCCGGTCGGCAGTGCGCAGCCAGACATTGGCTTTGGCGATGGCAGTTTCGTCGCCTTCAAAATAGACTTTGCCGTTATCGGTGCGTTCCTCATAGCCCAGTGCCTGCACTTCGCGCGCGGTCAAGGCTTCTAGGCCTGACGCCATCGTGGCAAGTAATTTGTATTGCATATTGGCCTCCATGTGTTCCGTGTTTTCTTCATCTTAACCCAGCGGCCTGAACCTGTCATGACCGCTGGTGAATTTTCGCAAAAAAACAGCCCGGGTCCCCCCGAGCCGTGCCTGTTTGCAGCCCTCTATAAGCCATGTTTTGTTCCAGCTGGATGTCAGGCCATCCAGCCTTCAGTAATCATCTATCTCAGCTTACGCTGTTAGGGCCATCGGTTCAGTTCCCTAGGCCTTGCGCCCCTACCAAAGTTTGGGTTACTCGCTCGCGGGGTTTACCCGTTCCAATCCCTTGATTTCTCAAGGGCCTCGTCTCTGTGGCACTTTCAGACTGACTCACGCGTGACCGAAGTTTTAGCGCTTTTAGTCGCCGTTACCCGAAGGTACTCAGGCTTATTGGGCCTGACACGAACACTACAAGCATCACAGCTTGTGCGGGCATGGACTTTCCTCACCTGACAATTGCCAGGCGCGATTACTCAAGGACTGCAAATTGGGTTTAATATTGATCGATGCCAGAAGAGTGCGACTCGCCTTGTGGTTGCGACTGCTCAGAGAGCTTGCTACCAAAGACGTGACGCTCCAAGTTCGACAGCCGCTTAAGGATGTCGTAGTTGGTGGCACTGGCACTTGGTTGTTGTGGCGTGCTGCCAGCGATGCTCTTAGAAACTGACAGCTGCTTGGTGAGTTCATCCACGCGGCTGCGCAGCCGCGCATTATCCTCATTCAACCGGTCCAGTTCAGCATTGTAGCTCTCATAATCCTTGATCACTTGATCGAGGAATTCATCGACCTCGTCGGGATCATAGCCACGCATGGCTTTCTTGAAACTCTTATCCAAAATGGCCTTGGGGTCAAGTTGAATGTTGAATGTTGCATCGTTATTGTTATCCATTCCAGCACACCTCATTTACCAGCTAAACACGCTTCGTTCAGTATAGCATAGCCTAATCGCTTTGAAAATGCTCATTTGCCTGGTTTTCGGCGTAGTCCCGAGCTGATTCTTCCAAATCTGGCATGGTGATCAAGGTCAACGGATACTCGCGGCGGGCTTGCTCAGCCAGCGCGGCTTGATAGGCAAACTTGGGCTTGCCTTCAAAATCCAAATCATACAGCATCAAGGCGCCGTCGGTATGCTGCGCCATGAAACGGGTGTAGCCAGACAGTTGGGCCGGCGATTCATACGGACCGCTGGAAGTCGCCTGGGAAAAGTCGACTTGCGCCGTCAGCGTTTGCAGCTTCGTCTGGTTGGCTTCGTTCCACTGATGGCCAAAATCACCGAACGGCAGCATCATCGCCACTTGCAGCTGCGGATAAGCCGCTTTCAGCTCCAGCGCCGCGGCGGCGCCCCACTGCTCCACGCCAAGCTCGCCGCCGGTGATGACCCATTCCAGCCCGTCTTCAATCAGCGGGCGCAGCGCATTTTTTAACGTATACTTAATTACTGTGATTTTGGGATCTTGATCACCGTAAGCGTTCACTTCCCAGGCCCGATAGCCGGTCAGCCAAAGTCTTGCCAGCATTTTCTTCCTTCTTTCTAAAATTAGGCGCATGCTGTTCAAATTGTTATAATAGCCACAGGAGCGTGAGTCTATGCCAATTCATTACCCCAATGGTAAGCCATACCAAGCCAAGGCGCAATCTAGCCGCGAACCCGTCAACTACGGTGGCCGCGGCATGACCTTGGAAGATGAGCTCAATCAAAGCAATCAATACTATCGCCAAACCCAGCAGGCCGTGGTGTACAAAAAGCCTACCCCGCTGCAAATCGTCAAGGTCGACTACCCGGCGCGCAGCCAAGCGGTGATTCGGGAAGCCTATTTCAAAACCCCTTCGACGACGGATTATAACGGGGTTTATCGCGGGTATTACTTGGACTTTGATGCCAAGGAGACCAAAAACAAGCGTAGTTTTCCGTTGAAGAACTTCCACGCCCATCAAATTGCGCATTTAACCGCGTGCCTAGCGCAAGGCGGCATCTGTTTCGCCTTGATTCGCTTTGTCAGCCTTGAGCGCCTGTTCATCTACCCCGCTAGCGACTTGAAACGCTGCTGGGACGAAGCGCAAAATGCTGGGCGCAAATCGATTCCGTTAAGTGAAATTGAAGCCCATGGGATTGAGCTGCATCCGAAATTGCAGCCGCTGATTCCCTATTTAGAAGGCGTCGATCAATTAATCCAGATGAAGAGAGGAAATCACCATGCCTAATACGCCATCCCGAATGGCCCGGCGGCGGGCCCCAAAGCCGAAAACAAAGAAGAAGCGCCGCTGGTGGCTGACGACCATCAAGGCCATTTTAATTGCGGTGCTGGTTGTGCTGATTGGCGGTGGCTCGCTGTTCGCTTACTATGCCAGCTCTGCGCCAAAAGTCACTGAAACCGAGCTGAAAGCCGGCGGCGGCAGTACCGTCTATGACGCCAGCGGCAATCAGTTCATGAGTCTCGGGGTTGAAAACCGGAGCTACGTTTCTGCTAGTCAAATTCCGCAACAGCTTAAAGATGCCGTGGTCTCAATCGAAGACCGGCGCTTTTATCAGGAACGTTGGGGCATTGATCCCATCCGCATTGTCGGCGCCTTTACCCGCAACGTCATCGGTAAGATCACTGGTAATTCTAATGGGATACAAGGCGGCTCCACCCTCACCCAGCAGCTGATTAAGCTGTCAGTGTTCTCCACCAAGGCCTCAGATCAAACCCTAAAGCGCAAGGCGCAAGAAGCCTGGCTGGCGGTCAAACTGGAGCAAAAATTCAGTAAAGAACAGATCTTGGAATTCTACATCAACAAAGTCTACATGGATAATGCGCAAGTGGGCATGGGCACTGCCGCCAAGTATTACTACGGCAAGAGCCTGAGTAAGCTTGATTTGGCTCAAACGGCGCTGATCGCCGGTTTGCCGCAATCGCCAGTGGGCTACAATCCATATAACCACCCAGAAGCCGCGTTGAATCGGCGCAACGAAGTCCTGAAAGCCATGGTGGCGAACAAGAAGATCAGCCAGGCGCAAGCCACGGCGGCAGAAAAAGAACCCATCACCCAAGGCCTCGTCACCCAAAAGGCCCAAACCACGGATTCAGCCGTGGATAAGGAAACCGATTCCTATTTGACCTCAGTGATTAAAGAAGTCAAAAAGAAGATGAACGCCAATCCTTACAGCCAAAACCTCAAGATCTACACCAACATTGACATGAAGGCGCAAAAGAAACTCTACCAGATTGTCAATTCTGATGAATATATCAACTTCCCGAATGATCAGCTGCAAACTGCCATCACCATTACTAATCCGAACACTGGGCGCGTGGTGGCCCAAGTCGGCGGCCGCAAGACTGGTGACGTACGCCTGGCCTATAACCGCGCCACGGAAAACCAGCGTAGTAACGGCTCCACGATGAAGCCGATGCTGGATTATGCCCCGGCCATTGAGTACCTGAACTGGTCAACCTACCAGCAAATGGTCGATCAGCCGACGGTCTACCCTGGCACCACGACTCAGGTTTACAACATCGACAAAAAATACCTCGGCCGGATTTCAATCCGCAAAGCCTTAACCGATTCGCGGAACACCGTGGCGGTCCAAACCCTCGAGAAGGTTGGCCTCAGTCGCGGCTTGAACTTCCTGCAGGGGCTCGGCATTGACCTCAGCAAGGTGGATGGCAATCACTGGTCCAGTGCGATTGGCGCGCCGGTCACCACCGAACAAGAAGCTGCCGCGTATGGGGCCTTTGCCAATGGCGGTACCTACTACAAGCCGACTTATGTGCGGAAAGTCGTCGATTCTGACGGCCACACCACTAACTTCGATGAAAGTGGCACTCGCGCCATGAAGGCCAGCACCGCCTACATGATCACGGATATGCTGAAAGGCGTTTTGACCGATGGCACCGGCGTTTATGCCAGAGTGTCAGGTATCAACGAAGCCGGGAAAACCGGGACCACGGATTATGCCGATACTGATATTCAGCACAATTCTGCCCTCTCTGGTTTAGCCAAGGATATCTGGTTTACCGGGTACACGAAAGAACGGGTCATCTCTGTTTGGACCGGGTACGATAAACCGCTGACGAATGGCTTGGGCTCTGGCTCGAACCTGATCGCCCAAAAGATTTACAAGGCGATGATGGGCTACCTTGCCAATGAAGAAAACGTGGGCCAAAAGGATTGGAAGAAACCTTCAACCGTCTTAGCGGAACACATTCTGTCTGGCAGTAACCCCGGCACGGCGGTCACCGGCAATACCGCCGGCACCACCCGCGAATTGTACGTCAAAGGTTACGGCCCGACGACCAAGCAAGCCGTGGCGGACAGCTCGTCGAGTTCCTCCTCGAGTTCAAGTTCCAGTTCCAGCAGCTCGAGTAGCTCCAGCAGCAGTTCGAGTGTGACTGAATCGTCTTCTAGTCCCACTACTACTGGGCCATCGACCCCATCTGATGCAGGCGGCTCGACCACCTCAAGTTCGTCCTCTAACACCGGTACGGGTGGTGCCGGAGCTGGTGGAGGTAATGGCGGTCAAGGCGGTCAGGGTGAAACGACCACGAAGCAGTAAAGTTTAGCCATAACGAAAGCCCCAAGATTCGTATTCCGAATCTTGGGGCTTTTCATCTGGTCACAGTTTTGCCTTAAAGCGAAACCTGCTGCACCGCCACATGATGGGCCTTCAGCAGCTCAATCGCATACGGATCATTGTTGTAATCAGCACCAAAGTAAACCTGTTTGATCCCCGCTTGAATCAACGCCTTGGTGCAGTTCAGGCACGGGAAGAAGGTCACATACACAGCCGCACCGTGAGTCGACACGCCGTTTTCCGCGCATTGCAAAATCGCATTCATTTCGGCGTGCAAGGTGCGAATGCAGTGACCGTCGCGCATGAGATGGCCGGCGTCATCACAGTGTGGGTCGCCGGCAATACTGCCATTGTAGCCAGTGGCGATAATGCGGTGGTCCAGCACCAGCAGCGCCCCTACCGTCGCCCGTTCACAAGTGGAGCGAGCCGCTACGGTGGTCGCTAAAGTCATGAAGTAACGATCCCAAGATTCACGCGTTTGGTGACGCGTTGAAGGCATGATTTGATCGGTCATTTGACTTCCTCCTTCTGCAAAGGCTGATAATACGGCGCAAAGGCCTGCCAGTCTGGGGTATTAGGCAAGTGCGGTTGACGGGCCGTCAACCACTCACGGCCCAGCCTGATCAAAGCGCGATGCAAATTGATCCAAGTGCTGGGCGGCATCAACCCCTCAAGCCGAGTTTGAATTTGCGCTGGGGTCGCACTGGCTGGCGCCAGCCCAAAACCCTTGATGATGCGGCTGACATGGGTATCCACCGCGACGCCGGGGACGTTGAAGGCATCGGTGAGCACTACGGTGGCAGTCTTTTGCCCCACGCCAGGCAAACTGGTCAAGGCTTTGCGGTCGGCTGGCACTTGCCCGTCATAGGTATCGACTAGCCGTTGGGATAAGGCTTTGAGGTACTTGGCTTTGTTGTGATACAACCCGAGCCGGTCGATTTTAGCTTCGATTGCCGCTATCGGCGCCGCCGCCATGGCCGCCGGCGTTGGATAGGCCTGAAATAAGGCTGGCGTACAGGCGTTCACCGCGACATCGGTCGTTTGTGCTGATAGCATCACCGCCACCAGAATTTGAAAGGGATTAGCGGCGTTCAGCGTCGGCTGCGCGTCGGGGTAAGTTTCAATCACCAAATTCAGCAGTGCCACGCTTTGCGCTTTGGTCATTCTCATAGGCCTAAGTGCCTCTCTTGTTCCGCCTGCACTTGCGCTGGCGTCGTCAGGTGGCGTTTTTCCCAGTTCAGCAAAATCCGGTCCATGTAGCGCAAGGAATACGCCTGGTTGAGCACGGCTTCGCGCAGTGCCAGCTTGATGAGCGCGGGATCATAATGATCAACGGTGAGCCAGTCATTGATGGTTTGCTGCTCAATCGGCGACAGCGGCCGCCCGAATTCGACTTCAATCTGGCTGAAGACTTGCTGGCCGCCTTGGGCCTCGGGCTTGGCCTGAGTCGGCGTACTCGTCAGCAGCTGCTTCAGTAGCGGCGTGACATCATACTGGTCGACACTGCGGCCGTGGCTGTCGCGGGTTTGCACCAAAGCAATGGCTTTTTTCTGGATCAAGGTTTCGATCACCGTGTAGAGATCTTGTTTGCCGAGCTTGGTGCTTTGCGCCAGTTGATCCAGCGCTGGGGCCTCCTGGTGGTGCTGGGACCATGCCGCCAGAAATAAGTACACCACAAATTCGCACTGGGTCAGCGCGCTTTGGGCGAAATGGTCGAACAACGCTTGGGAAAAAGTGGTTTGCCCATTTTGCAAATAAGCTGCTAAGGAATCAGACATCATTACCCTCCTGACCAAAAAACTGCCAGCCAAACGGCCGACAGTAAGTGAATCACGGCTTGAGGCGCGTGATCATGCGTGGGAACGGAATTGCTTCGCGCAGGTGATCCAAGTGACAAATCCAGGTGATGGCTCGTTCAAAGCCTAACCCAAAGCCGGCATGCGGCACACTGCCGTACTTGCGCAGGTCTAAGTACCATTCGTATTCATCCAAATCCAGCCCTTTGGCTTCAATCGCGGCTTTCAGCTTATCGTAGTCGACTTCACGTTCGGAGCCGCCAATGATTTCGCCGTAACCTTCTGGGGCCAGCAGGTCAGCACAGACATACGTGTCGTCGCGGCCTTCTTCTGGCAGCATGTAAAACGGCTTGATGGCCTTCGGGTAGTTCAGCACAAACACTGGCTGCTCGAACTGTTCGGATAGATAAGTTTCTTCCGGTGAGCCTAAGTCATCGCCCCACTTAACGTCATAGCCGGCGCCTTGCAGCATTTCAATCGCTTTGTCATAGCGAATGCGCGGGAATGGGGTTTTGGTGTAACGCTTCAGAATTTCGGGATCGCGATCCAAAATCTTCAGGTCATACGCACAATTGTCCAGCACTGACTGCACCAGGAAGGCGATGTAGTTTTCCTGCACCTTGAGGCTTTCTTCTTGATGCGTGAAGGCCATTTCGGGCTCAATCATCCAGAATTCCGTCAGGTGCCGGCGGGTTTTACTCTTTTCGGCGCGGAAGACAGGACCGAACGTAAAGACTTTGCCATAAGCCATGGCGCCAGCTTCAGCATACAGCTGGCCAGACTGACTCAGATAAGCTTTCTGGTCAAAATAGTCCGTTTCAAACAGCTCCGTGGTGCCTTCTGGGGCACTGCCGGTGAGAATCGGCGGATCCATTTTGATGAAGCCTTCCTTATTGAAGAATTCATAAGTGGCGCGGGCCATTTCATTACGAATCTGTTGAATGGCAAACTGGCGCTTGCTACGCAGCCACAAGTGGCGGTGATCCAGCAGGAACTCGATGCCGTGTTCTTTAGGCGTAATCGGGTAATCTTCAGAGGTGCCAACGACTTCGATGTTGTGAACTTCAATTTCATAACCGAAGTGACTGCGGCTGTCTTCGTGAATTTCGCCGGTGATGTACATGCTGGTTTCCTGCCGCAGTTCCTTAGCGGTTTGGAAGACTTCCTCTGAGACCTGATTCTTCAGCACGACGCCTTGGAAAAAGGCCGAGCCATCGCGCAACTGCAGGAAGGCAATCTTCCCGCTGGAGCGCTTGTCGGTCAGCCAAGCTCCGATTTTGACTTCTTCGTTCACATGGTTCTTTGCTTCTGCAATGCGAATTTCTTGTGTCATGGTTTACCCCTTACTAATTATTGCCAACAAATTGACTAATGCGGCGAATCCCTTCAACTAGGTCCTCCTCCGCCGCTGCGTAACTCAACCGCGCATGATCTGGCAGGCCAAATGCCCGCCCTGGCACCAGGGCCACGCCAGTTTCCGCCAGTAGCGCCGCGATGAACTCATCCACACTGCTGTAGTGAGTCAAAGTCGCAGCCCGCTTGACATTAGGGAACAGATAGAATGCCCCTGCCGGCTTGTGCGCCAGCGTGAAGCCCGGCACCTTTTGCAACAACGGGAAAATCACATTCAACCGGTGTTCAAAGGCCTGGCGCATGGTTTCAACGCTGGTGCCGTCACCAGTGTAAGCGGCCAAGGCGGCATACTGACTAACTGCCGTCGGATTACCGGTGGCATGGCCGAGCAGCTTCCCCATCGCTGCCATGAGCTTTTCTGGGCCGGCGGCAAACCCAATGCGCCAGCCGGTCATCGCATAACTCTTGGAAACCCCGCCAATCAGCACGGTATTGGCAGTGATCTGCGGGTCGATATCGATCATCGAGGTGTAAGTCGCGCCGTTAAACATTAAGTCGCGATAGATTTCATCGCTGACCACTAAGAGATCATGCTTCAGCGCCCAGTTCCCAATCAGGGTCAGCTCTTCCCGCGTGTAAACCGCCCCACTAGGATTTTGCGGCGAGTTGATGATGACCGCCCGGGTTTTGGCGGTGCGCTGCTGCTCAAGGTCATCAACGGTGACCTTGAAGTCGGCGCTAGGTTGCACCGCCCGCGGCACCCCGCCGGCCAGTTTGATTTGCTCAACATAAGACACCCACCCTGGTAGCGGGGTCAGAACTTCTTCGCCGGGATCGAGTAGCACCTGGAACAAAGCGTACAACGCTAATTTTGCGCCGGTGGTGACCACAATCTGGTTGGGCTGATACTGCACCGGACTTTGCGCCGCGACATGATCCGCGATGGCGGTTTTCAGTGCCGTGATGCCAGTGGCCGCTGTGTAGAAGCTCGCCTGCCCGCTTTTGATAGCCGCAATCGCGGCGGTATCGATAAATTCAGGTGTTTGAAAGTCAGGCTGGCCGATAGATAAATCAATCACGTCTTCGCCTTGCGCCTTCATCTGCTTGGCCATGTTGCTGATGGCTAAGGTCGCAGATGGGGCCACATCGATGATGCGCTTTGCCAGATGCATCTTATCGCTCCTTTTTTCGGTCACAGGTTGCGAATCGAGGCAACTTGTTCGCCGGTTTCAAAATCGTACGTCACATACCCCAGTTTACCAGAATTTGTCTCATAACCAATATCCCAAACAAACTTCTTTGCTCGGTAGCGCATGCCCACCGCCAAAATTTTCTTGGGATGATAGGCTGATTTGGCTTGGTCAACAGCAGTATTCTTGCTGATGCCGTCTTTTTGGGCGACGACGCGCACCTTACCGGTTTTTTGCCGGATCACCACAAAGCGACGCTGCTGCTTAGCGGTGGTGCCAGCAACCGTCAGGTAGCTTTCATCTTGCTTATTCCAGTAAAAGGCCGAGACGGTTTTGATGCCGCCACTTTGCTTGGCGATGCGAATGGCCTGGCTGCGGACCTGGTGCAAAGGACTGAGCGCCCGCACCCACACGCCGATGATGATGGCTAAAATGGCCAGCGCCAAGGCGGGGCCGATAATTTTTCTAAACGCGGACCGTTCACTGCGCATGTTCTGTCTCCTTTATTAAACGATGTTCCAAAAAGTCGTGGGCCAGCGGCGTCAGTTCTGCCAGTGGCAAGGCCTTGGGTTTGAGATTTGGCAAACTCTTGGCCATCTGCCGCCCGTAAGGCGTGGTGAGCAGCCGCGGATCCAGGACTACAAACACCCCGCGGTCATGCTCAGTGCGAATCAGCCGGCCAAAACTTTGGCGAAACCGAATCGTGGCTTTGGGCAGCAGATCAGCCGCAAAGGCATCTTCCCCGCGCGCCTTGAGTGCCGCCGCCCGCGCCTGCACCGTGGGACTGGCGGGTGAGTCAAAGGGCAGACGGGTCAAGATGACCTGCTCCAGTTGCTTCTGCGGGTAATCGATGCCTTCAAAAAAGCTGGCTGCGCCAAGCAAAACGCTGTCGGTGCTGAGGGCAAACCGCTTGGCGATTTTTACTGCCGAACCGGTCACCCCTTGCGCGAGCAGTTCGTGTTCCGGTAGCTGATTGATCAGTCGCTGATAAACCAGGCCGATCATTCGGAGCGAATTGAACAGCACCAAGGTTTGATGCGGGGTCGCAGCCAGCTGCGCAATGGCATTCGCCAGGTAATCCGCATAGGCGGTTTCACTTAATTCGCGGGCGTTCGGCGCATCTTCGGCCACCAGAAACTGGGCCTGGAGCTTGTAATGAAAAGGACTGCGCAGCCGCAAAGCTGGCGTATCTGCCGGCAAGCCAAGCTGCTGGGTTAAGTAGTCGAAACTGCGGTTCACCGTGAGCGTCGCGCCGGTGAACACCGGCGCCTCAAACACTGCCAGCTGTTTTTGGATGATCTGGCTCGCATCAAAGCGTTGCCAGTGAATGCTTAAAGTCGCCGGTCCCCCGCCGCCTAGAATCAAGCTGGTGACCACTGGCGCCTGGGCCAAAGCCGGCAGATCAATCCCCTTCAGCCGGGTCAGCTGGTTGCTCAGCGCCGCAGTTAACCCATCCAGTCCCTGAAACAGCGCCGCTTCGCTGGCTAAAAAGCGCTCTGGATCGGCTTCATATTCTGCCAGCACCCCTTGCATCGGTGCTAGAACGCTGGTCGCGGTGGTCAAAAGCGGCGGCAGCGCGGCTTGCAAAGTCGGCAGGAGCCACTGGCGTTCAGTGGCCGTGAGCGGCCGCTCAACCACCCGCGGCGCGGGCTGACCGCAATGATGATAAATCTCCTGCTGCAGCGCGGCAATTTGGTCGGTGGCGGTATTGATGGCCGCCAAGGTCCGGCTCAGCTGATACTGGGTGGCTGGCGCGTCAGCAAACAAGGTCTGGAGTCCCGTTTCCTTGCGGCCTTGAATAAAGGTTTGCAACTGACCGAGCCGCCGCTTGAGTTTAGCGAGGCCTAATTCATGGGAATTGGCCTCGGCAAAGGCGGCAGCAAAGTGCTGGGCCTCATCCACCACCAGATACGGCTTACTGCGCAGCGGCAAATCAGCGATGTGCCGCGCCAAAAAGGCGTGGTTCGTGATGACCACCTGCGCCGTTTTAATTTGGCGCTGCAGGCGCTGGTAGAAATCAGCCTCCCGATAAGCGCCCTTGGGTGGCCGGCCAGTGGCACGGATGCGGGCAAACAAAGGCGCGGTGTAAGTCGTTAGCTGCAGTTCCGCCAGATCCCCGGTGGTGGTTTGGGTCAGCCACACCATCAGCCGCATCTGCAGCAGCCTGGTTTGATGATTGGGATGTTTCAGCCCCAAACTAGCCGCGAACTTTCCTAAGTCGAGGTAATGGCGGGCGCTTTTGAGCACCACGGCTGGCAAGGCCAAGCCAGTGAGCGCGCGCACCTGCGGCAGCGATTCGGTAGCGATTTGCCGTTCCAACACCGTGGTCGCCGCGCTGACCACCAGTTTGTGGCTGGTGCTGGTCAGGTACGCGTAGGGCAACAGATAGCCCAGCGTTTTCCCTAAGCCAGTGCCGGCTTCAATCAAAAGTGGCTGATGGGCGCTGGTGCTATTTTCATAAATGGCATCCATCATTTTAGCCTGTTGGGTGCGGACTTTAAACCGCGGTTTCAGCAGCTGGCGCTTGGCGGCCAACGTCGCCGGATACGTTGGTACGGTTTGCTCAACGGCGCTAGGTTGCGGCCGTTGCAGGACAAAACGCCCCACCGCCATTTGCTCAGCGGTTAAGGGTTTAGGGGCAGTGGCGTGGGCGGCCAAAAAGTCGCCAGTTTGTTTCGGCAAGCTGCCGGCAAATTTCAGCAGTTCATGCTGGGTCGCCGTTGGTAGCGCGGCAAAGCGCGCACCCAGGCGCATCAGCAAATGACCGGTGCTGATGGCGTCGCTATCGGCACGGTGCGGATGATCATGAGTAATGCCCAGGGCGGCAGTCAGATCCTGCAGGCGAAAGCTGGCTTGAGTGGGCAGTAGAATCTGAGCCATTTCAACGGTATCAACTCCCGGCTGCGTCAAGGCGGGCTGCCCGGCGCGCACCAGTTCCGCGGCCAAAAATGGGTAATCAAAATTGACATTATGCGCCACAATCACGGTGCCTTGCAGGAGCCGAGTAATGCTGGCGGCCACGTCTTCGAAATACGGTGCCGCCACCAGCCGCCCTGGCGTGATGCCAGTGAGGGCTTGAATCGCCGGCGGGACAGGCCAATCAGGATTAATCAGCTGCGACCGGGTTTGGATCAAGGTGCCATTTTTGATCAAGGCACAACCGAACTGAATAATCCGGTCGGTGCCGTTGATTTCCGTGCCTGTGGTTTCCAAGTCAATCACGGCGTAAGTTGTTTGCGAATCCATACCTGTCCTCCTTTCGGCGTTTTTTCGTTAATCCAGTGTTACCACTTGGCCGGTTTCCAGCAGCACCAGCAACTTCTCGCATACCGGCTTCCCAGTCGCCAAGGCCAGCGCCTTAGCATAGAGATTGAGCTGCGGCTGATAGCGTGCCACCACTTTGGCCTGCTGGTTGCCAATATGGTCCGTCTTATAATCAAACAGCACAATGCCGTTAGCGGTTTCGTAATACCCGTCAATCACCCCGTGAATCAGGATGTCACTGCCTGGTTCCTGCGCCAAATCGGTAAACAGTTGGTCTGCTGGCATCAGCAGCGAAAATGGCGCTTCCCGCTGCACCGTCGCTGCATTGGCCTGCAGTGCTTGGCCCAGCGGCGTTTGGTAAAAGCGCACCAGCTCGGCCAAAGGAATCTGCTTGGCGACTGCCGCTGGTAAACTGCCATTGGTCACGAGTTGGTCGATTGTGTGGGATAGCGCCGCTTCATCCAGCGTCCCCGTTAAGGGCTGCATTTGGAGCACCAAATGCGTCGCCGATCCGATCACTGTGGCCGGGACCTTGGTGCCTGTTGCCATGAAAGCTGGGGCAGCAAAGTCGCCAGTCAGGCGATTGCCGCCAAGTTGCCGCCCTGATTCAACCAGTTCCACTGTGTCAGGATCCTCGAAGGCGCGCTTGATTTCAGACACACTTTGAAACCCGGTGGTGTTTGCGGTTTGCGCGTAAGGATATTGATAGTCAAACCAGGCCGTCAAATCGAAATCTAACGGCGGCTGGGTCACCGGTTTCGCCGCTTCAGCGCTGGTTAACACCTGCGGCTGGCCAACAAAATTCAGCACGACGCCGGCTTTTTGGTACTGGTTCAAGGCCGGCAGGCTTGGGGTTTCATCGAGGACACCGGTCCGGGCAATCGCCATGCCCAGCCAGTCGAGCATGCAGCCGGCGCCGGCGCGGACACTTTCCGGCAGCAACTGTTCCTCACTGTTAGCAAGCTGGGCCCAGTGCGCCTGGAGTTTCTCCCGACTTTCACCGCTCCCCACAATGAACAGCTGCTGCTCAGCGCGGGTCAGCGCCACATACAGCAGCCGCATTTCTTCCGCCAACAGCTGGCGGTTTTTCCCCAATTTGGCCAGTTGCCATTGCGGCAAACTATACACCTCATGGCTGTTTTCATCCAGCCACTTCACGCCTGCGACCGCTTGAGTCAGGATAAACGACCGGCGAAGGTCCTGCTGGTTGAACTGCTTATCCGTGCTCATCAAAAAGACAATCGGGAATTCCAAGCCTTTACTGCCGTGAATGGTCATCAAAGACACTGCATTGACATCGGGCGCCAAGGTCACCGGTATCGCCAGATCCTTGTCTTGTTTTTGCATCGTTTCGATGAAATGGATAAAGGCAAACAAGCCTTTGAAGCCGCCACTTTCATAGGTGGCGGCGCGGGCGGCTAACGCCCGCAAGTTAGCCTGGCGCTGTAAGCCGCCGGGCTGGCCGCCCACGTAATCCAGATACCCTGTCACCTCGTAAATATGCCAAATCAAGGCACTGAGCTCATGCTCCCGGGCAAAATCGCGCAATTCCGCCAGCTGCTGCAAAAAACCTTGCACCTTAGCGCGGGTTTGCTGCTTAAAAGCAGTGCCGTCGGTTTCCGTGGCAAAAGCTTGCACGGCTTCATCGTAAGGGCCATCTTGGGTCAGGCGAATCAGTGCCAACTGATCAGCCGACAAACCAACCAGCGGCGAGCGCAGCACTGCGGTCAGAGGGATTTCCTGCCGCGGATTATCAATCACCCGCAGCAACGCCAGCATCACCATCAGTTCTGTGGTTTTGAAGTAATTCTGGGCATCGGCAATCACAATCGGCACCCCCGCTTGGGCAAAAGCCGTTTGCAGCGCGATGTTGTTGCTTCGGGATCGGGTCAACAGCGTGATGTCCTGGTAGCGAATACGGCGCTGGTGCCCCGTGCCATCAGGGTCGCGTTGATACAAGGTTTCCGTGGGATCATTGACCAGCGCCTGAATGCGCGCAATCACCATTTGCGCCTCGGCGGCGGCTTTTTCCGGGCTAGGTTCTTCTTGGTCGTCCTCACTGGTTGCTGCCGTACCGGTTTCGTGAATCAAAAATTCAGTCGGCCGCACCTGGTCTTCTGGGAACAACGGCCCGGGTTTCAAGGCTTCTTTTTCGGTGTAATCGATTTGCCCCACCGCCCGGTCCATGATCTGACTGAACACCAGATTGTTAAAAGCGAGCACATTTTGGGACGAGCGAAAGTTTTGATTCAAAATCACCCGCTTGCCGGCAGATTCACGCTCGCCAAAGCGGCGATACTTCGCCAAAAACAGTTGCGGATCGGCCAACCGGAAACCGTAGATACTTTGCTTGGCATCCCCCACCATGAAGCGGTTGCCAGGCTGATTTTGACTCACTGCTGTTAGCACGGCTTCCTGCAGTTGATTGATATCCTGATACTCGTCGACGAGCACCGCATCGAATTGGGCGCGGTACACTGTGCCGACAGTGCGGTCACGACCAGGTTCGGCGCTAGGATCAGGCGCATTGAGAATCTTCAAAGCATTTTGAGCAATGTCGCCAAAATCCTGCACTTGCTGACGCCGTTTTTCCGCTACCAGGGCATGGTAAAATTCCAGACTCACCAACTGCAGGGTCGCCATCAGCTGCTGCACCTGCGGCATCGCCTGCCTCAGATCAGCAGGTTTAATGGCAAAAATTTCTTGCAGTGGTGCCACGGTAGCTTTAGCCAAGTCGCGCTGAGCTTTGGCGGCATCTTTATCAGCCTTCAATTCAGGGTCAAATTTACCCCCAGGCCAGCGGTCAAAGGCAATCGCCGAGAGCGCGGACCAAGCCGCTTCATAGCTGGGCTGCTTTAACGCCAGCGCCGACTGCACGGTGGCGAGGCTGGTTGCCACATTGGCGGCGACCTTGGCCAGCTTGGGTGCGGACAGGGTCGCCTGCGCTTCAAGCAGCGCGGCCTCAGCAGCCCGCAAAGTGGTTTGGGCACTTGGCCACAGTGCTTTCATCAAAGCCGCCTCACTGGTGTACGCGGCCGGCAATTGATTCAGCCAAGCCACCGGATCAGGCGTGGTCATCGCAAACCGATAAATTTCAAACACGACGTCTTGCAAGGCCGCAGGGTCACTGCTGGTGGCAAAGTTAGTCGCTAATGCTTCAAAGGCTGCCGCGTGCTCGCCGGTATAAAAATTCTCCCGCAGATCTTCCCAGACCCTGGTTTGTAGCATCAGGCGCTCGGTGTCATCTGTCATCATCCGAAACGCCGGGTCCAGGTCAATCACATAGTAGTAGCGTTGCACCACTTGCAGGGAAAAGGCATCCAGGGTCATGATCGGCGCCGCATTGGCTAAAGCCACCTGGGCGCTTAAGTGACGTCTTTGCGCCGGCGTCATCGGCTGGCTTTCATCATTCAGGCGGTCCTTGAGTTTATTTTGAATGCGCAGTTTCATTTCCGCCGTCGCGGCTTTGGTGAAGGTCGCAATCAGCATCCGAGTCAAATCGGCCCCTGCCACCACCTGGCGCACAATGCGATCGACCAGCACCTTCGTCTTCCCACTGCCGGCACTGGCAGAGACCAAAATGTCGGCCCCACTGACCGTAGCTGCTTCCAACTGGGCTGGGGTTAATTGATCACTCATCGCCTTTGCTCCCTTCTGCTTCTTTGCGTAGTTTCTGCTCCAAGGTCGCCTGATCCAGCGGCGCCACATGGTGATAACGGTCAAAGCCAGTGGCCGGATCAAACAGCATAATGCTTTGATAGTCGCTATTGGTGATGACCGTGCTTTCCTGCTTGAACTGTAGCGGGGCCAAGTCAATGTTCCCTGCCATAATTTGCTGAGCGGCTTGAACAATCAAATGGCGATTATGCTGGACCATCAGCTGCAAGCCAGCTGGCGATAAGCGTTTGCTGAGCTTACCAGCGCGCTCCTTGGTCAAGCTGCCATCTTTTTTAAGCCCTAATGCCACCAACGCGGAGTTTTCGCCTGCCGCCAGACTTTGGTCAAAAGCGGCCGTCAACGCGGTGGCCGCCGCTTCGTCATCAGGCAACACCAATAAGCCAGCCATCTTGAAGTCTTTCAAAAGATCCAGCGGCAAGTCGGTGGTTTTTTCATACTTCAGGCGCGGCTGATGGAACCGGAAATATTGGGCCCCGGCCGGCTTCAAGCCAGCCATAGATTCGGCATTAGCCACCGCATCGATGTACGTCAACAGCTGCATCGCCTTGCCGTAATAAGCCGCCAGCGGGTCAAAATCATGCGCTGAGGACTTGTAATCGACTACCACAAAATAAGGCGTCCCTGCAATCGTGGCGGTATCCAGGCGGTCGATGCGACCGCTGACGGTGATTTGATGCTGAGCGTCAAGTGGCAGCACCAAGCCCTTCAGGCCGTCATGCTGGCCAATGCGGCCAAAAACCACTTCTGTCGCTTGCGGCCGAAATGCCGAGCGTTGCTGTTGGCCGCGAATGGCTGCAGCGTTCGTCGTTAGCATGGCGGTGATTTGGGCCTGCACAAAGCGCATGTGGGCACTCGTGGTGAGAATTTCATAGCCCGGCTCGCCTGCCAGCTGCGTCACTAAGGCCGCAATGGTTTGCTGCAGCTGAGCATCGCTTAACGCCGTCAGCGCCTGTCCTTGCGCCTTCAGCTGGCGCATCAGTTGATCGAGCACCCAGTGGTAAAGCGAGCCGGTATCCGCTGGTGTGAGCTCGAATTCTGGTCGCTTCGTCAGTTTCAAACCGTAGCGCAGAAAGTACTCAAAGGGATTGCTGTAGTACCGCTCCAGCTGGGATATCGAGACATTCATGTGACTGGAATACAGCTGACTAGCCAGCGCTGGCGCGAGCTGGCCGACGCCTTGGTGCGTGGTCGCCCCTTCAAGGCGAAAGGCCAGGTCGCGCAAGCTTGGAATGGTTTTGATCTGGGCTAGGACTTGGCCCCAGGGGTCTTTTTCGGTCAGTGGCGTCTTCGCAGCGTGGGCTTCGCGCGCCACCACGACATAATCGCTGAGCAGACTGCGGGCACTGCCAGCCGCTTCCTGCACCGCAGTAGCCAGCGACACCGCCGGCCAGCTCGTGAGCGGCAGATGCAACCGCTTTTGCATTTGGGTGAGATAAGGCGAGGCATTATTGGCATCGGCTTCATACACCGGATAACTCATGGTTAAACTTTCACTGCCAGCCATCATCGCCACATAGTTCAGGAACGGATCACCTAACGCCGCCTGCGTGCCTGAATCCGCCAAAAAGGCATCGGGACCAAGGTGGTCGGCTAGCACTTGCCGGTCGCTGGCGGTCAGCACCGGGAAGTCTCTTGGCGTATCAGGCATTACGGTACTGGTGGCACCAATCACGAAGACATGGCGATAGCGCGAGAGCCTGGTCAGGCCAGTTTCAGACACAGTGACCTGGTCCAGCGTTGAAGGAATTTGCGTGTAGGTGGCGCCGGCAAACCCTGCTGCCAATAAATCACTGAATTGATCTAGGGCAAACGGTGCACTGCCTAAAATGGCGACGTAATCATCGAGGAGCCCCACAAAGGTCTGCCAGGCTTGTTCCCCTGCCGTGGCTAAGCTCAAGTCGCCAGCCGCAACGGCGTCGTCCCGCCAGGCGGCCAACCGCGTCGGCACCCCAGCAGCGACCAGCCATTCATACAAGGCTTTGGCCGCAGCTTGCCCGTCAGTGGCGGCATTCAACGCATCAAAGAGCGGTGGTAGCTGCGCAGCGACAAAGGCTTTTAGCTCGTTGATTTGGGTCGTTTTCTCATCATCGGTGGTGCCTTCATCGTCGGCTAGGCGGCGGAAATACTGCCAGTGCTGCCCATCCAGCCAGCGACTGCCGGTAAGGCCGGTGCGCAGCAAGTGGTTATCCAGCACATCGAGCGCAGCGCGAAAATCCGCTACCGGCATGTCAGCGGGAATCAGCAATTCTGTTTTGAGCAGGCGCATCATGTCTTCGTATTGATAATGATGTTGCTGAATCGCAAACAAACTCTCGATTAAGGCAATCAAGGGATGGCTTTGCATCGGCTGCTCGATATCAATAAACACCGGCAGTTTTTGTTCTTCAAACACTGGCGCCAAATACGGCCGATACGGATCAAGATGCCGCGCAATAATCAGAAAATCTCGATACCGGGCGCCTTGGTGCACTGCCTGCACGATTTGCTTGGCGACCGCCCGCAATTCCGTATAGGGTTCGCTCGCCTTTGCCAACGTGAGGCCGGCCTTTGGGGTCTTTAACGCCCCAGTGCCATTGGCGGTTTCGCTTTGCCAAAATGAATCCACTGCCTGCAGCGCTGGCGAAAGCGCCCTTTTGGGAGCAAACAGATTCGGCAGCAGTGCCGTTTGGCTTTGCTGGGCAGCGTGGCGCAGCCGATAGTACAATTTCGCCGCTGGCAGAAACAAGGCTGGCGGCTGCGGCATCTTCTGCGCACCGGCTTGATCCAGCAGCAAGGCCACTGTCACCTTGGCGCCGGCTTGAAGCAAGGTTTGGACCAAGTAAAATTCACTGGCCGATAAGTCGTTAAAGTGATTCAAATAAAAGCTGGTGTGACTCAAATCGCGCTGACCCAGCTTATCCGCTAAAGCCGCCAGCAGCGTTGGCTCGGTGACGTAAGGCGCGGCCGCTTGTTCATAGGCCGCCATGATCAGCTGCAGCTCGCTGAACTTTTGGCGTTCTGGTGCTTCAGCTGGGAGCACACTGGTCACAGCAGCCAGCGTTTCCGCCGTGATGCGGCCGGTTTGCAGCTCAGCCAGCTGGTCGGCCAGTTGCAAGGCAAAGCCGGCATGCCCAGCGGAGCCGGCGAACAGGCGCAACTGCTGGCGCTGATGGTCATCTTGGAGCATTTCGCCCAGCAATTTTGCCACCAGCATGGTATTGCTGGCCCGATCTAGGCGTGGTTTTTGGTAAATGGCTTGGTTTTTCAGGAAGTACCAGGCTAGCCGAGTAAATGACAGCACCTGTACTTGCATCTGGGCATAGGCACCAGATTGGTCGCGCAGGCGCTGCAGCAGCGTCACTTCGGTTTCGAACTTAATGTGATTGGGCACCAGGTAGAACACTTCCCGGCCCTGGTCCAGATCCGTTCGAATCTGCTCAACCATGATGTGGGGATGATCGGCGGCGGCGGTGCCAAGGACAAATTGTAAGCTCACGCTGAGGCACTTCCTTTCGTTATTCTGGTTTCTAGTTTAGCATATCCATCGCATGGCAAAACGCTGCCGGCCAGTTTGCCGGCAAAACTTTGCAAAACTGCTAAAGATTAGCTAGCCCCGCGTTCTACGCTTTTGGCGGCCTGCAAGATACGGTATGATAGATAGGAATAAGGAGATCTCGTGTATGCAAACAGCAACTGGCACCAGTTATGCCAAAATTATACTCATCGGTGAGCATGCCGTGGTGTACGGCCAGCCGGCAATTGCCTTGCCGGTGCCATCAGTGCGCCTCACCGCGACGCTGGCACCGGCCACCAGCGGGCAAATGATTGAATCGAGTTTTTATCAAGGGGCGTTGGCCGCGGCGACCCCGGCCTTTGCTGGCATTGCTAAGCTGATCAAGGCACTGCTGGCGCATTTTGATGCCTCGGCCATGCCGTTCACCCTGACCATCACCAGCATGTTGCCCGCTGAGCGCGGCATGGGCTCCTCCGCAGCCTGTAGTGTCGCCATCATTCGCGCCATTTACGGGGCGTTTGCGGCGCCGCTTACCCAAACCGGCTTGCTCGACTGGGCGAGTCTCTCGGAAAAAGCGATTCATGGCAACCCCAGTGGGCTGGACGCTGCCACGGTTAGTGCCGACCGGCCCCAGTGGTTCGTCCGCGGCGAGCAGCTGCAGCCGATTGCTTTTCCCAGTCGCGGCGTGCTCGTGATTGCGGATACCGGCGTGAAGGGCCAAACCGGGCAAGCTGTGGCCGCCGTGGCCAGTTTGCTGAAGCGAGCACCGGCACTATACGGCCCCTTGATTGAACAAATCGGCGCCGCCACCCGGTTGGCCGCTACCGCCTTGGGTGAAGACGACCTGCTGGCGCTTGGCCAACAAATGACCATCGCGCAACAAGCCTTGGCCCAGCTAGGCGTCAGCAGCCCGCAACTAGATGCGTTAATCGCTGTCGCCAATGCGCATGGTGCGCTGGGCGCCAAACTCACTGGCAGTGGTCAAGGTGGCTGCATGATTGCCCTAGCCGCAAATCCTGCCGCCGCTGCCACCATCGCCGCCGCTTTGACTGAAGCCGGCGCCACTGCGACCTGGCAGTATGACTTTGCTCAAAAGGAGAATCCAGCATGACAACTGCAACTGCGCGTGCCCATACCAACATTGCTTTGATTAAATACTGGGGCAAAAAAGACGCCGCATTGATGTTACCTTATACCAGCAGCGTGTCCTTGACGCTAGCCGATTTTTACACCGATACCACGGTGACTTTTGATGCCGACTTGACCGCCGATCAGTTTGAGCTCGATGGCCGCAGCCAACCCACCACCAAAATCAGCGCTTTTCTGGACCAGGTGCGCGCGCTTGCAGGCACCAAGGCCCATGCGCAGGTGACTTCTGCTAATCATGTCCCCACTGCCGCCGGCCTTGCCAGTTCCGCTTCGGCCTATGCCGCACTGGCGCTGGCAGCCAGCAGCGCAGCCGGCTTAAGCCTGACTCCCCGCGCCTTGTCGCGGCTGGCCCGTCGCGGGTCCGGTTCGGCGACCCGCTCGATTTTCGGCGGTCTCGCGATTTGGCACCGCGGCATCGACGACGCCACTTCTTACGCAGAAGCCTTACCGGCGACCACCTTGCCGCTGCGCATGCTCGTGGTGATGGTGGATGCCGGCCGCAAGCCCATTGGTTCACGGCAACTGATGGCTAATACGGTTGCCACCAGTCCTTACTATCCAGCCTGGGTTGAGCATAATGAAGCCGCGGCACAGGCGATGGTGCAGGCGCTGGCGGCGAATGATTTCACCAAGATTGGCGAATTAACCGAGGAAAGCAGCGCCCAGATGCATGCAGCGATTTTAGCCAGCCATCCTGCCTTCACCTACTTCCAGCCAGCGACCATTGAAGTGTGGCAGGCGGTACAAGCGATGCGCACCGCAGGCATTCCCGCTTATGCGACCATGGATGCCGGCCCGAATGTCAAAATTCTGACGTTGGCCCCTTATGTCGCTGCCGTCAAAGCCGCCCTGCCGGCTGGTTTCACTATCACCACCACAGCGGCTGGTCCCGCCGCGCGATTATTGTAAAGGAGCACGCTAATGGCCCAATCGCTGCAATCCCATCGTAAAGATGAGCATGTCTTTTTAGCCGAAAAATATTTTCAAGCCGAAGCCAGCGCTGGTTTCGACCAAGTACGGTTTATCCATCATCCCTTGCCGGAAACCGCGGTAGCGGCAGTTGATTTGAAGCCGGATTTGTTTGGTTGGCGCTGGCCTTTTTTCATCAATGCGATGACTGGTGGTTCCGCCCAAACTGGCCGCTATAACGAAGCGCTGGCCACCATTGCCAAGCATTGTGGACTCGCTATGGCCACTGGCTCGCAAAGTGTGGCTTTGGCCGAACCAGGCCTGGCTGAGACCTTTACCAGGGCCAGAGCGGCCAATCCCGAGGGCTTTATCATTGGCAATCTTGGCGCCGACAAAACCTTAGCGCAGGCCCAAACTGCGGTCGCCATGCTGCAGGCCGATGCGTTGGAACTGCATCTGAATGCCGTGCAGGAAACGGTGATGCCTGAAGGTGACACCGATTTTCACTGGGCGGAATCAATTCGGGCCATTGTTGCGGGCTTGGACCAGCCAGTGATTGTCAAGGAAGTCGGGTTTGGCATGAACCGCGAAGCCCTCGCCCAGTTGCGCGCGCTGGGCGTGCAGTATGTCGATCTTGGCGGGCGCGGCGGGACTAATTTTGCTTTGATTGAAGGTGCTCGGCGCCAGGATCAAGTGTTTGCGGACTTAGCGGATTTCGGGCAAACCACAGTTGAATCACTGCTGGAAGCCCAAGGCAGCGCGCTGACACTGCTGGCCACCGGCGGCATTCGCACCCCGCTGGATGTGCTCAAGGCTCTGCGCCTTGGCGCCAGCGCCGTTGGGATTAGCGGGTTGGTCCTTCACTGGTTGATTCAAGAAGGCCAAGCCGCCGCAGAAGCCCACCTGCAGGCTTGGCAAAACACCTTGCCGAAGCTGATGGCGATGCTCGGCGCCCAAAATCTGGCGGGCCTGCGGCAAGTGCCAGTGGTCCTTAGCCCGGCGCTGGTCAGTTACGCGCAGCAGCGCGATTTACCTCTGCCTTAACCCACGCAAAAGCGACGCCATTCACCCAAGCTGGTGAATTGGCGTCGCTTTTTTGGTCCTTATTTCCGCAGACCTTTGGGATAGGCATTCTTAATCGTACCGTTCACAAGCTTGCCTAGCGCAAAACCTGCGCCCTCATAGGTTAACAGCACGGTTTGCTTTTGCTTGAGCGTCGGCCGCGCCACGGTTTCGCCATGGCGATAACGGTCGAATTCCTCCGCGGTGAGTGGCACCACGGTTTGAAAGGCACTGGCTGGTAGCGCCGTTGCCAAGGCATGACTCGGTTCAAAGCGGCCTTTTTTAAAGGTGCCGAGATCCAGCCCGGCCCGTAGGACATGGATATGCGCCAGCGCCGGCATAGCGGCTGGCATTGTTGTCAAATTGTCGCCGACTTTCAAAAAAGGGCCAGCAATCGGCGCGGTCAGGCTACTTTGAGTGAAGGCGGTTAAATCTGCTTGCTCGGCGCGGCTGAGCTTAGCCGCCGCTTGCAACTTGCGGGTTCGCGCTGGTGCGTCTCCAGCCTTGCGCAATTTAGCCACAAAATGCCCTTCGCCTTGCAGCAAATGTGGCCAAAGCCGAGCAGTGTTAGCTAGCGCCGGATTGCCATCGGCCCAGTCTGGCTGGCCGTCAGTGATGCCGCCAACTTTGGCAATCGGCTCGATGCTGAGCTCTAGCTCCTGCGCCGCCCAGGCGATGATTTGTTCATCTTCCTCGGGACTGAAGGTGCAAGTCGAATACACTAAAGTCCCGCCTGGCCGCAGCATTGCCACCGCTGAACGCAGAATCTCGCGCTGGCGCGTGGCACATTGCGCCGGGTAATCCGGATTCCAGTACGCCATCGCGGCGGGATCCTTGCGAAACATCCCTTCTCCAGAGCACGGCGCATCCACCAAAATGCGGTCAAAGAACTCAGGCAATTGCGCCGCTAAGGACTGCGGATCACTGTTGGTGACCAAGGTATTGGTTAACCCGAACCGTTCGACATTACTCGATAAGACCCGCGCCCGGCCGGCATTGATTTCGTTGGCGACCAGCAGACCTTGCTGGGCCATAAAGCTGCCCAACTGGGTCGTTTTTCCGCCTGGCGCCGCACACAGATCCAAGACCCGTTCGCCCGGCGTCGGTGCCAGCACCGCCGCCACAAATTGCGCGCTGGGTTCTTGACTATAGACGTCGCCGGCTAAGTGCGCAATCGAGGTGCCAGCAACCTTGCCATAGCTCCCCCACTGGCTCCAAGCAATGGGTTCAGGCAACGCAGGCGCACTAGGATGCAGCGGATTGATGCGAAAGCCGCTTTGCGCCGGCTCGTCGAAGGTCGCCAAAAAAGCCGCGGCCTCAGCGCCGAGTAGCTGTTGATATTTTTCGGTAAAGCCGGATGGTAAACTCACAGCCGATCCTCTCTTTCTTGGTGCACCGCGCGTTGCAAGAGCCAATATAACCCCACCAGCCCAACTAGCCACAGGCCCACCGCAAAGGCAATCAAGCGCGCGCGGTTGGTTAAGTCAAAGAACCAGTTGGCAATCACTAACCCTGTGGCCAAACTCAAGCCGCTGTATGCAAAGAACTGCGTCCACAAATGGCGCAGGGCATGGCGCCGAGGTGCATTCGCCAAGCTGCGCGGTAAAAGCGCCGCGCCTTGTTGACTCGCAATCCAAGCTAGCGCCAATGTGCCCAGCAGCAAGAGCCCGCAACGTAAAATCAGCTGTCCTGTATCTTGCCACCAACTCGTCGCCGAGTTGTTTTGGTAGTGGTAGGTGGTCATTTTCCCGCCGAGGATGGTTTTCAGCTTGGCCTTTTGGCTTTTGATGGTCGGACTATCGGCGTACACCGTGACCTGCTTCAAGGCAATGTTTTGGGCCGGCTGGCTACTGGCATTTTCGAACGTCACCTGATTGATGACGCTGTCGGTGTAGGCCTTCAGCTGCCCCAGTACCGGCACATACTGGCCGTTTTGACGCTGATACTGCTGGCTATGGCCCATAGTCAGCTGTTCGGTTAAATCACTACCCACAATCACCACCGGGAGCGGTGAGCGCAGATCCGCATCGCTGAACCACTGACCTGAAGTCAGCGGCAGACTGCCATAGTTCCCCTGGGCGTACAAATAAACCCGATGTTGCCCGGCATGAAACTGCACCTGAATCGGCCCCAGATCAGCGGTGGCCAAAGCCGTGGCGGCTTCGTTAAGCGTCATGGCTTTGCGGCTTTTAATTTTCACGGCGCCTTCGCTTAACCCGTAATGGTCGATGCGGTCAGCATACGCAGCTTGATCATGAATCGACCAGACCCAGCCGGCAAGCACGACTAAAGCAAGCCAGATGAGGTTCAACCCGAATAAACGCTTCACGCTCACCACTCCTTTCTTGGCAGATTATTGAATCAAGTAAATGCGGTCATTGATGGCATCAAACCGCGGAAAAGCGCGGTTGAGCTTCAGCAATCGACGGTCGGGCACAAACTGGGCCAGTTGCCAAAACAGGCGGCTGTTGGTCGCCCCATTGCGCTCGCCTAGCACAAACAAAGGTAAGCTTGGGAAATGCTGGCGCAACTGCCACAAAAGCGCCGCGTCGTTCCATTCATGATCCGGCGACCAAGCCATCACCACCGCATCCACGTGCGGTCCGTAAGCCAGCAAAGCCGCAGTCTCCCCGGCTTGATGAATCGGCAGTAGCGGTGTGGCCCCGGTCAGATTTTCTTTCTGCCAGGTGCGGGCGTCGGTGGCAATCACCTGATTGCCCGCCTGTTGCAAGCCGTAGCTTAAGTAGCCATTCCCCGCCGCAATTTCCAAATAGCGTTGTCGCCCGAATAACGCCGTCCAGGTAACAAATAGCTGCTGCTGAACAAACGCCCACATGCCGTAATGATACGCAATGTATTGGCGAAAATTGCGCAGTAAATGGTCTAGCGTGTTCACGTTTCGCAATGGTCGGTTTTCCCGCATCAGGTCAAAGGCAATCGCCTCAGTCATCCCAAGGCGCGGCAGCGGGACTTTTGGCAATTGGCCTTGCGCGACCGCATCACGGAAGACTTGCATCGCGGTGTATTGGGCAGTGAGTGCCGGATGGTGTGCCTGCTTTGTCAGTTGTGTCAAGTTTGCCCAGTAATCCAAGGCTTGCCCCTTCCAAACAAACAGGGGCGACTTGCACAGTCAGCCCCCGATTGATTAATGCATGCCCAGCGCCATTTTGGCGTAACGGCTCATGCGTTCTGGACCCCATTGCGGATACCACACTAAATGGATCTCCACTGAATTGATCCCGTCAATCGCCATCAGCGCCTGGTGAATGCCATCATCGAGCACTTCGGTCAGTGGACAACCCATGGTGGTTAAGGTCATCTCCACGTCGCAATGCCCCACATCATCCAAATCGACCCCGTAAATCAGGCCCAGGTTCACGATATCCACCCCGAGCTCCGGATCAATGACCGTTTTCAGCCCGGCGACAATCGCTTCGCGCATTTTGGTAAAATACGCGTCTTCTTCAGGCGTCGTTGCTACTTCGTCAGCCATGTCGCCGCCTCCTATTCGTCGGCTTTGAGGACACCGGCGACACTGTAGTGGTCTTTGCTCATTTCATTGAGCACGATATGCACATGTTCGGCTGGTGCCCCAGTGTTTTTGACAATCGCTGCGGTGACGTCTTTGCACATTTGGGCCAGCTGCTCGTGGCTGCGGCCTTCAATCAAATCAATATGCACTAATGGCATGCTAAAACCCTCCTTGGCGCTCATTTATTGGTTCTATTATCGCATAAATTAAGGCTGCTTGGTAGTCGGTGCCGTTTGCTCAGGCAACCGGCGGTGCTGGCGTTTTTCGTCTTGCTGATCCGAGGTCAGAAATTCCCCTACCACATCCACCGTATTCAAAATGTCAATGAACGCCTGCGGATCAGTGCTGCGAGTAGCCTGCGTCAAATCGTAGAGTTCATAGCGGGTGATCACAATCATCAAGGTGGTGTTCGGCTGACCCAGGTAGCCGCCGCGACTCGGCAATACCGTGATGCCGCGAATGAGGCGCGCCGACACACTAGCAATCACCGCATCGGGATGATTGGTGACAATCATCGCGGTAATCTTCTGATCCGAGGTATGGATGGTATCCACCACTCGCGTCATGCAATAAATCGAAATAATCGTGTACAGCGCACTTTCCCACTGAATGCCAAAGCCGGCGACCAAAATAATCACCAGGTTAATGGCAAACATCAAGACGCCCACCGTGCGATGCGTGGTTTTGGCTAAATACATCGATACAATGTCTAACCCACCCGTGGAGAAGCCATAGCGCAAGGCAATGCCAACGCCGGCGCCGGTGAGCACCCCGCCAAAAATCGCATTCATCAGCGGGTTGTTCGACAAGGCATGTACCGGCAGGACAATCGCCAGCACCGAAATGAACACCACGTTTAAAAAGGAGAACAGCGTGAAGCTACGCCCTAGCTTGCGCCAACCCAGATAAGCAATCGGCAAATTCAGCAGCAAATTGAACCACCCGGTCAAATCACCATGGGTCAGGCCAAAGCGCTGCAAAAACAGCGAAATCAGCTGAGCGACCCCAGTGGCGCCGGCCTGAAAGACGCGCGCCGGCGTTAAGAAGAAGTTCAACGCCAAAGCGGTGACTAAGCCACTAACTAGCGCCACGCCGATTTTTTTCACTAAATCATGCTGATAAAATTGGGTCAACTTTGCCATGACAGCCTCCGAAATGTCTGCGAATTGTGGACAGTTGCCAGCGCTTCATACACGCAGCAATGTCCTGTCCGCAAGTGCTGCATTTAGAATACACGGCGGCCGCTCGAATTAACAGCCATCTCAGCAAATTTTTAGTATAATAAGCTTGATTGCACGGGTCGCGCCGCTATTTGTTCATCAGCGGCAGACACCGATTGAGGAAGGAGAAACACATGACGCGTTCATCTTGTACCAGCATTTTAATTGGGAAGGCCGCCTCGGCTGATGGCAGTGTGATGATTGGCCGCAATGAGGATTCCAAAGCCGCTTGGCCCAAGCACCTGGTGGTCCATCCCGAAACCACCGCCGCTGAGCAACCGCTTTTCACCTCGAAGGCCAATGGGTTCACCCTCGGATTGCCGAGCCATGCCCTCAAATACACCGCCACCCCTGAATGGACCGACCAATACGGTCTATTTGAAGAAGCTGGTATCAACAGCGCCGGCGTGGCCATGAGCGCCACTGAAAGTGCGTATGCCAACGCCCGGGTACTGGGCGCCGACCCCTTCGTTGAAGCCGGTATCACCGAAGAAGCCATGGTCACGGTGGTCTTGCCTTTCATCGCCTCGGCGCGAGAAGGCGTGGAGCGGCTCGGCCGCATCGTCTCGGAACACGGCACCGGCGAAGCCAATGGCGTGCTGTTTGCGGATCACGACGAGGCTTGGTACATGGAAATCGCCACTGGGCACCACTGGGTAGCCCAGCGGATTCCTGATGATGCTTATGCGATTGTCGCCAACCAGCTCAGCATTCAAAAAGTGCTCCCAGAATCGCCGGACTTCATGTATGATGCTGATCTATTCAAATTCGCTGCGCGCAATCACTTTTGGGAACCTGGCACGAGCTTTATCTTCCGGGATATTTTCGGTACTACCGGGGCCTTTGATCACACCTACAACACGGCGCGGGTTTGGGACGGTCAGCGCCGCTTGACGCCTAGCCGCGAGGCACACCCCATGGCTGATGATCTGCCGTTTGCGTTGCAACCAGACCGACCGCTGTTTGTCGATGACGCCTTCAGCGTGTTGGGGGCCCACTTTGACGAAACGCCTTACGACCCGGCGGATCCTGCAGCGACCCAAAAGCACCGCTTTCGCCCGATCAGCCTAGCGCGGACGCAGGAAAGCCATGTACTGCAAATGCGGCAGGACTTGCCTTTTGAAATTGCCGATTTGCACTGGATTGCCATGGGGGTTGCGGCGCAAAGTCAGTTCGTGCCGTTTTTTGCCGGCACCACCACGACCCCAGCCGATTACCAGCGCGGCGGGTTGCCGGCCAGCCTGGACTCGGCTTACTGGCAATACAAGCTCGCTAGCGTCTTGATGGATGCCCATTTCCATCATTATGCCCACCAGTTGGAGCAAGTACAGCTGGCCACGCATGCCAAATTGCTGGCGAATATCGCTAAAACTGATGCCGCCAGTCAAGGCCTGGCGGCTGGCGAACTGCAGGATTTGGCGACCCAAGCCTCGGCGGAAAATGCCGCGCTGGCTAAAGCTGATTGGCAGACTTTTACCATGGCGATGCTGGCCGAGTCGACGGATATGAGTCCGCTGAATTTCTCCACGGACGACCAACTTTAAGCCCAATCAAAAACGACGCTCACCGCGTCGTTTTTGATTCTTACATAAAAGTGAACGGATCGGTATTCAATGTTGACGCCACAATGTGCAGCGACCAGTTGTTGGCTTCAGCCCAGCCAATCAACAACCGCCGGACTTCCGCTTTCATGATGGATTCGATGTGGTGCCCCGGATCGATCACCGGCATGTGGGCCGCCAGCATGTCATGACCAGTGTGGTAATACACATCGCCGGTTACATACACATCAGCGCCTGCCGCTTGGGCCGCATGGTAGAACTTGCCGCCATCGCCGCCGAGAACGGCGACTTGCTGCACAGGCTTTTGTAAGTCTTCGGCGATGACGCGTAAGCCCTTAACGCCAAACGCGGTTTTGACCTGCTGGACGAAAGCCGCTAAGGCGACTGGGGCCGCCAATTGCCCAATCCGGCCCATGTTGGCTTCATCGCCTTCATTGATGAACGGTCGCACATCTTCAAGCTGCAGCGCTGCCGCCAGCCAATCATTCATGCCGCCGGCGGCCCGATCCAAGTTAGTATGCGCCGCATAGACCAAGATACCATGCTTGATCAATTCGCCGTACATGGCGTTTTGCGGGTTGGCAAAGTTGAGATTCGGCGCGGGGCGAAACACCGCGGGATGATGGGCAAAAATCATGTCTGCATTCAGCGCCACCGCTTCTTCAACCACTTCCGGCCGCACGTCTAGCGTGGTCAAAACGGTATGCACCGGCCTGGTGGCGTCGCCGATTTGAATCCCAACCGGATCGCCTGGCACCGCCAAGCTTTGCGGGGCAAAGGTTTCAAATTGATCAATCAAGGTTTGACCATTAATGATCGTCATGCGCTTCCTCCTCTAGCACGCGTAGGCGTGCTTGTTCTTCAGCAATTTTCGCCGTTTGCAAGGTCTTGGCATTGGTCAAGTTGGCCAGCACTGCCTGAGTCTTGGCGATGGCAGCGGTCAGCTGCGTGAGAAACAGCGGTGTGCGCTGGCGCCGCAGCACCGGCCCGAGCATCAGGTCCGCTTCAGTGTATGGCACTTGCGGCTGCGTTTGCCCCACCACCATGATCGGGTAAACATGGCCCATATCTTCAACCAGCGTTTCATCGAGAATCCCAAATTCATGGGCAGCCAGCCAGCGGCGCAGGCTTTCGGCATCCCGGTTTGGGCTGAGCACCAAGGTTTCCGTGCCATCAAGGCGGTCAGCCCCTTGCGCCAAAATCTGCTCAATCAAAATGCCGCCCATGCCAGCAATATAAACAGTATCTAGCGCGTCTTCTGCCGTCAGTCCTAGCAGACCATCGGCTTGCCTTACCGTAATCACCTCCGCTAGGTCATTATCCGCCACATTGGCGCGCGCAATGGCACACGGACCAGCGCCGATATCGCTCGCCACCGCGAAGTCGATTTGGCCCTGTTTCGCCAGTTCAATCGGTAAATAAGCGTGGTCGGTGCCAATATCGGCGATGCGGCGGCCGTCGCCATTAAACGCGGCAATTGCGCGCAGACGTTTTGATAAATGAAATTTTTCCATGCGTAAACTCCCTTTTCCTACTACTTTTAGTATACACGACTGAACCGGCCGGCGCTTCTCGGCGTATCAAAAAAGCCTAGCGTCGCCGCTAGGCAATCATTTGCTTTATTCCAAGAAGTCTTTCAGCTGCTTAGAGCGGCTTGGGTGGCGCAACTTGCGTAGTGCCTTGGCTTCAATCTGGCGAATCCGTTCCCGGGTGACACCGAAGACTTTGCCAACTTCTTCCAGCGTGCGCGTGCGGCCATCATCCAGGCCGAACCGCAGACGCAGCACGTTTTCTTCCCGGTCGGTCAAGGTATCCAGCACATTTTCCAGCTGCTCTTTCAGCAGTTCGTAGCTGGCATGATCTTCAGGGCTGGTGGCGTTGTCGTCTTCAATAAAGTCACCAAGATGCGAGTCATCCTCTTCCCCGATGGGCGTTTCCAGCGAAACTGGCTCTTGCGCAATCTTCAGGATTTCGCGGACCTTTTCCGTTGGCATATCCATTTCGGCGCCGATTTCCTCTGGCGTTGGTTCGCGGCCGAGGTCTTGGAGCAGCTGACGCTGAATGCGAATCAGCTTGTTGATGGTTTCGACCATGTGCACCGGAATCCGGATGGTGCGGGCTTGATCAGCAATCGCACGGGTGATGGCCTGGCGAATCCACCAGGTGGCATACGTCGAGAACTTGAAGCCCTTGCGGTAGTCGAACTTCTCCACCGCCTTCATCAGGCCCATGTTCCCTTCCTGAATCAGATCCAGGAACTGCATGCCGCGCCCAACGTAGCGCTTAGCAATGGAAACCACCAAACGCAGGTTAGCTTCCGCCAACCGCTGCTTGGCTTCCTGGTCGCCTTGTTCGATTTTCAGCGCCAAGTCGACTTCCTGGTCCGCCGTCAACAGCGGCACCCGGCCGATTTCCTTCAGGTACATCCGGACCGGATCATTAATCTTGACGCCGCTCGGGGCCGACATGTCGGCCAGCGCCTTCTTGGAAACAGCCTTTTCCTTCTTTAAGCTGCGCTCTGCTGGTTCGCCATTTTCATCCACGATGGAAATGCCGTTGTCTTCCAGCTTCTGCATCAAATCATCAACCGCGTCGCTTTTCAGTTCAAACGGCTTGACGAGCTGCTTGACCAGTTCTTCGTTGGTGATTTCTTTATCGCCTTTGTAGTCGGCGATGACTTTCTTCACGGCTGCGTCGTATTTCTTTTCGCTAGCCGCAGTGGTTTTAGCGGGCGCCTTCTTGGCCGCGGTTTTGGCCGGGGCCTTCACCGCTTTTTTAGTCGTCGTCTTTTTTTCTGTTTTCTTTTCAGCCATTAAAGTGCCTCCTATAACTCATTGTCGATTGCCGCCTTCAGTTGGCGTTGCAATTGAATATATTGCATCAGCATGGCATCGGCAGTTTGCTTATCGCCGAGCTGCGTTGCTTGATTCATCTGCTGCTTGACCCGGGCTGATTCTTGGGTCAGCTGTCGGCGATGAACCATTAAAATCATATCATCGATGGCTTCATCTGGCATTTGCGGGGCATCACGAAAATCAATGGTCGTCACCAGTGGCCCCAACTGTGAATCGATTTGATCCAAGAATCCGGCTACCGTCGGCTCATCGCTGGCTTGCGCATAGCTCAGCCAAGCATCAAAAATTGCCTGATACTGCGCGTCAGGAAAGGCGAAATCATCCTGATGCAATCGCCGCGCCAAGTTGGCATCATGAAAGCTCAGGGCTAACAATTCACGCTCGGCTTTTTCCGAACGATCTAAGCGTTGCTCTGGCGCCGCTTGTTCAACCGCTTCTGGCGGCGGTGGCCCCAGCTGCCAATCCGGCACTGCCGGCGCCGGCGCGGTCTGAGTCGCTTGGGGCAGGGATTGCGCCAAGGTAGCGGCCGGCACGCCGGTGAGCTGACTCATTTGATCCAGGTACACGCTTTGCGCCACGGGGTCGGCTTCGCGAGCGACCTCCTTCAGCCCAGCGTCGATATAATCGAGCTTGGCCTGATCACTGGATAAGTCGCGGTCTTGCGCCAGATACGCGAGGCGAAAACCGATGGGCGTCAAGGTATGCTTGAGCTGTTTTTGAAAGGCTTCAGCGTCATGGGCCTTGATATACTCGTCTGGGTCTTGACCATCTGGCAACACCACCACGCCCACTTCTAGGCGCGGCTGATTACCAATCAGCCCCAAAGCCCGGTCTGCCGCGTGCTGACCAGGCGCATCGCCGTCGTAACAAATCGTCAAATGCCGGGTCTGCTTAGCGATGATGTTCACCTGCTCAGTGGTCAAACTGGTCCCCATTGAGGCCACACCAGTCGGCACACCGGCTTGATAAGCCGAAATGACATCCATGAACCCTTCAAACAACACGGCGCCGCCGTTGTCTTTAAACTGGTTTTTGGCCTGATCAAGATTGAACAGCACCTCAGATTTATTAAACAGCTGGGTTTCCGGACTGTTCAGGTACTTGGCCTGGCTGGCCTGGGCATCAAGCACCCGGCCCGAAAAGCCAATCACGTCGCCGTACTGGTCCTTCAAGGGAAACATCACGCGATCATTGAACCGATCGTAAAGCTGACCTTGGTCGTCTTCGGCGAAGAGCCCGCTTTGGCGCTGGTCGTCATAGCTGACCTCACGATTATCCAGGAACTTCTTCATCAGCTGGCGGTCGCCTGGGACATAGCCGATTTCGAAATGATCAATGGTGGCCTGAGTCAAACCACGCTTGGTCAGATAAGCCAAGGCTGCCTCACCACTGGTGGTGTTAACAAGCAAATGGTGCATCATGTCAGTCACTTGCCGCAAAATCGCCTTTTGGTTGGTGATTTCAGGTGCTTCCTGCCGTTGCGGCGTAATGGTCACCCCGAGGGGAATGTTGGCAAATTCGGCCACTTTTGCCACGGCTTCAGGGAATGACAAGTGCTCGTATTCCTGGACGAATTTGAAGACGTTGCCGCCCCGATGACAGGAGAAGCAATTAAAAATCTGTTTGCTTTCATTCACGCTAAAAGAAGGCGTGTTTTCCGGCACGAACGGGCACAGGCCGAACAGGTTCTGCCCTTGCTTGTGCAACTGCACGTATTGACCAATGTAGTCGGCAATATTAACAGAGCTGCGAACTTGATCGATGACTTCAGTTGGAATGCGCGCGATTGCGGTTCACCTCCCAGAATAGCGGTAAAAAGTCGCACTTCAGTGGTGAAATGCGACTTGCCGAAACCTAATTGAGTGCAGACTAATACAAGCTATAGTATAGCCGTCGTTGCCTTGAATTGCAAGCTACTTGACGATGACCGCGGTGATATCCCCGAACTGGTGTATCAGGGCGGCAAGGCCGGTCAATTCCGCCAGCCGGTTGGTGCGGACCTGCTCATCATCGGCCATGATCATGGTTTCTGTGAAGTAATCCGTGATCACCGGCGTCAATGCCCGCAAAGCTTGATAGTTAGCTTCGCTCGGCTGGGCGTCATAGCTGGCTTTGGTTTTAGATACCGCATCATGAAGGGCCTTTTCTGTGCTGTTTTCAAACAGCGCTGGGTTAACGGCCTCCAAAGTTGGGTTCTTGTCGGCAATCCGCACCACCCGACCCAAGGCTTCCATGACGGCTTTGAAGTCAGTGTCATCTTGATGTTGCGTCAGCAAAGCGGCGGCATCAATCATGGCTTCCACGTCAACGGTGGCTGAACCGGCCACCGCATCCAAGATATCATGACGGATCTTGCCTTCAGATAAGAACTGCGCGACCCGGTCACCGATAAAGGCCGACACTGCTGCTTGATTCTTCGTCCAGTCGAGATTGCTTAGCTGATCAGCAGCGGTTAATGCCTGCACAATTTGCTTCTGCAAGGCTGGTACATTGAACGCCCAGTGATGGGCCGCAATCATCCGCACAATGCCATAAGCCTGGCGGCGCAAAGCGTAAGGATCATTGGAGCCGGTTGGAATCAGGTCAACCGCAAAGAAACTCATGACGGAATCCAGCTTATCGGCAATCGCCAGGAGCGTGCCAATCAAGCTTATCGGCAATGCGCCATCAGCGGAAATCGGCTGGTAATGCTCGCGAATGGCCTGCGCCACAGCTGGGTCTTCGCCGGCCAGTTTGGCATAGACTTCCCCCATCACGCCTTGCAGTTCAGCAAATTCACCGACCATGGCGGTGACGAGGTCGAATTTGTAAATGCCAGCGGCGCGCAGCAACTTCGCTTTATCGGCTTCGCTCAGGCCCACCTGGTCAGCCAGCAGGCCGGCAATGGTTTGCACGCGGGCCATTTTCTCGGCCATCGAGCCGATTTTATCGTGGAAACTAACGGTTTTAAGCCGCGCCACAAAGTCCGCAATCGACTTCTTTTGGTCTTCCGCATAGAAGAAGGCGGCATCTTCCAGCCGCGCGGTCAAGACTTTCACATTACCGCGAATGACATTGTCAAGGTGCTCGGTGTTGCCGTTGCGCACCCCGATGAACGCATTCACCAGCTGTCCTTGGGCATCGCGGGCATAGAAATAGCGCTGGTTATCCTTCATGGACGTGATCAAAACGGCTTCCGGAATGGCTAAGTACTTCTCATCGAAACGCCCAGCGAAGGCAGTTGGCCATTCCACTAAGTTGTTGACCTCTTCCAGCAGATTGGCATCGAGGGCAATCTCCCAGTGATTAGCGGTGGCAATCTCGTTGATTTGTTTGGTAATCAGCTGCTTACGTTCCGCCGCATCCACTAAGACTTTTTGGCCGCGCAAAGCTTCCTTGTAGTCAGTCGCTGAATGGAGTTCAACCGGCTGCCCTAAGAAGCGATGACCTTGCGTGGTGCGACCGGCTTTGATATCTAAAATCTGCATCGGGACGACTGTTTCATTCAGTAGTGACACCAGCCAATGAATTGGCCGAATGTACTCAAAATCGTAACTGCCCCACTTCATGCGGGTTGGGAAGGTCAGCCCCTTGACGACATCAATCAACTCAGGCAGAATGTCGGCGGCTGGCTTGCCTGCCGTTGCCTTGTGCAGATAGACGTAATCAACGCCTTTGAGATTCTTGAAGACAATATCATCAACCGTCATCCCTTGACCGCGGGTAAAGCCGATGGCCGCCTTGGACCAGTTGCCTTCAGCATCTTGGGCAATCTTTTTGGCCGGGCCTTTGACATCTTCTTCGGTATCCGCCTGCTTAGCGGCTAAATCGGTAATTTCAAGTGCCAGGCGCCGCGGGGTTGAATACGTGGTGATTGCCCCGTAGTCGAGGTGCTGCTCCTTGAGGAATTTACCGGCCTTTTGCGCCAGTTGGTTGACACTTGGGGTCACCACATGAGCTGGCATATCTTCCAAGCCAATTTCTAATAAGTAAGTTGCCATTAGTTTGCTGCCTCCTCATGATGTTGCAGTAATGGGAATCCAAGCTTTTTGCGTTCCTCAACAAAAGCGCGTGCTACTTTATGCGCCATTTTGCGAATACGGCTCAAATACCCGGCCCGTTCGGTGACGGAAACCACGCCGCGCGCATCCAACAGGTTGAAGGTGTGGGAACACTTCAGGATATAGTCATAGGCCGGATGCACCAAACCAAGATCCATCAGCCGCCAAGCCTCTTTTTCATACGCATCAAAGAAGGTTAGCAGCATCTTCTGGTCACTTTCTTCAAAGCTGTACTTGGAATGCTCGTATTCAGGCTCCTTGAAAATGTCGCCGTATAAAACGCCGTCGCCCCATTCCAAATCAAATACCGAGTTGACGTCTTGAATGTAGGACGCTAGCCGTTCCACGCCATAAGTGATTTCGCTGGTGACTGGGGAGACTTCCAGGCCGCCAACGACTTGGAAGTAAGTGAACTGGCTGACTTCCATGCCATCCAGCCACACTTCCCAACCCACGCCGGCGCAACCCATCGATGGGTTTTCCCAGTTATCTTCCACAAAGCGGATATCATGTTCCAGCGGTTCAATGCCAAGGGCGCGCAGCGAATCCAGGTAATAGTCTTGGATTTCAGCTGGTGAAGGCTTAATGACCACCTGAAACTGATGATGTTGGTACAAACGGTTCGGGTTTTCCCCGTAACGGCCATCAGCCGGCCGGCGAGAAGGCTCGACATAGGCTGCGGCCCAAGGTTCTGGGCCAATGGCGCGCAAGAACGTGTACGGGCTCATAGTGCCGGCCCCTTTTTCCGTATCGTAGGCTTGCATCAGCATGCAGCCTTTATCCGCCCAGAAGTTTTGGAGCGTTTGGATCATCTTCTGAACACTCATTTTCTGTGTCATGATTTCCTCTTTTCTGGTGCTGAGAATGCAAAAGCGTCCCTATGCCAATATTGGCATAGGGACGCTTGCGCGCGGTTCCACCCTACTTCAAGTCAGAGACTTGCCCTTACTTAAACCTGGCTCGAAAACGCCAGTCTTTCTGTGCTGACAAGGCTCCCACTGTCCCTTGCTCGCTGACCAGCACCTGAAGAAAGACTCTTTTTCTCATCACCGATTAATTTCCTGAATAGTATAGCACATGGTGTCGGATGGGTAAACTGTGAACGGCCGGGCAGGACCACCTCCGCAGCCATGGGCTGGAACGGGGTGGCCACCGCTTTGAGCCTCGCTGCGCGAGTCTCAAAGGCGGGGCTTGTTCTAAGCCAGCTCAAACCGCTGGCTAAGAACAATTTCACCCCTGAGCCCATGGCTGCTCCGGTGGTACTGTCCTCGATAGTACGTAAACCGTTTCAATGTCCAACTATTAAGGGAATGCTACCGCTATTCAAAGGTTCTGGTGGTATGTCCGCACTTTTGGGGGCTGATACTCGGCGATAAACTGCGCCATTTCGTTAAAATCACTGGTGAATAGCACCTTGCTTCGATCCGCCGCAGATAAGAATCTGTCAGTCACCATCTGATCAAAGAATGCTGCCAAGCGGTCATAATAGCCATTAACGTTGAAAAAGATGCAGGGACTGGCGTTATCGCCGACGCGGGCCCAAGAGAAGGCTTCACTGATTTCTTCGAGAGTGCCCACCCCGCCCGGCAGCGCCACGCACACGTCAGCCAGGTCCAGCATGCGTGATTTTCGGACGGCCATGTTCGCGACAGTTTCAAAATGGGTCAGGCCAGGCATCGCGGCGCCGCGGGCTACGAGATTTTCTGGCATCACTCCGGTCACCGTGCCGCCGGCGGCGAGCACGCCGGTCGCAATTTCGCCCATCAAGCCCACACCGCCACCGCCATACACCAAGGCGTAATCGTGGGCCACCAGCCACTGGCCTAAAGCCTGCGCGACTTGCGTGAACCGTTGATCCGCACCGGCATAGGCGCCGCAGTATACTGCCATATTTCTCATATCCTCACCTCAGGGTTGAGCATAACATAAAAATCCGCGCCAGACTGACGCGGATTTCGGCTTGCTATTCGTTTTCTTGATGCCCATTTTCACGGGCGTGGTGCCATTCATTCAGGCTAACCAAAGCTGACATGCTGATTGGTAGCAAAATGACCAGCAGCACGAGCCCAACGATGACGCCTAACGCTACTTGAATGAGCGTCGTGACGCCACTTGGCATCAAGGCGGCGAAGGTTCCGCCTAAAATGACGGCGGCGCTAAGCACGACTGCCCCGATGGTGGTGGCGGCTTTCAGCATCCGAACCCGCACATCAGGTTCAATGGTGCCATCCTTGAAGCGCACCATGAGGAAGATACTGTAATCGACCCCGAGGGCCATCAACATGATGAAGGTGAAGAACGGCGTGTTCCAGGTCAACAGTGGCCGCCCTAGCACAGTACTGGAAATCAGCCGCGTCAGCCCCATCGAAGTCACATACGCGGTGACCAAGGTGGCCAAAATCGTGATCGGTTGCAAAATCGATTCGGTGACGAAAATCAACGCGATGAAGATCCCAATCACCATGATGGCGGCGGTGCGCAAGAAGTCGCCATTGGCCAGGTTCCGTAAGTCGTGATCTTCGGCGGTTTGCCCGCCGATGGCCACGGTGGCCTTGCCCAGCGCCCCATGCTTCAACTTAGCATTCAAGTCTTTTTGCAACGTGGTGAACTGCTGGTCTGCTTTGGCCGAGTTCGGATCGCCTTTGAAGACGACGGTCAAAGTCGTGATGCGATTATGATCAAACATATAGGCATCCAGCGCCGGTTTGAACTGACTGCTCTTAATGGTGGCTTTCGGCAGATAGAACTGATTGCCCATGTATGAGCCTTTCAGCTCAGTCAGGTAATCATCCATACTTGAATTCCCGGCTTCAAGCGCCCCTAGCGCTTTGGTGGCGGTGGTCAAGCCATCGCCCAGCTTGTCGACTTGACTCGCCATCGCCTTAAGCTTGGTATTCAGCTCCTGCACGCCAGCGTTGACTTGGCCGGCGCCGCTGGTTAACGCGGCGGTGCCTGAGTTAAGGGTGCCGTTTTGCGCGGCGAGTTGCGAAGTCCCGTTGGCGAGCTGATTAATGCCACTGACGGCCTGGCTCGCACCGCCGCTTAACGCGGCCATATTCGCCGCCAGTGAAGCAGTGCCATTGGCCAACGTTTGGGTACCGGCGTTCATGGCATTAGCGCCACTAGCGACTTTAGCCGCCCCAGCAGCCAACTGGTTCACTTGCGCGGCGGCGGTATTGACTTCACTAGCCGCCCCATTCAGGCCTTGGTTGACCTGCGTTAAGCCGGCTTGAATGCCAGTGACGGCAGTTTGTAGCAAGCCGGGCTGGGTGCCGCCAGCCTGCGCATTTAGCTGTGCCAGCAGCGCGGCGGCCTGCGTATTCATGGTGGTGAGTGCTTGATATAACCCGTTCAGACTTTGATTGAGCTGATTACCAGCGGTGGCGAGTTGCTGAACCTTGTCGTTCATGGTTTGGGTCCCAGCACTCACTTGATTGGCCCCATCTTTCAGGGTACTCATGTTGTCATTGATCTTCTGCGCGCCAGCATTGAGCTGATCGCTGCCGGCTTGTAATTGCTGCGAGCCTGAAACCAGGGCGCCGGCACTATTTTTCAACGTTTGGGTGCCGCTGTTCACCGTGCTGACGCCAGCGGTATAGGTTTTGAGACCGGCTTGCAAGGTCGCCATTTTATCGGCGAGCTCTTGACTACCATCGGCTAAGGTTTGCACTTGTGCCATCGAGCCGCTTATATTTTGGGCTTTAAGCTGCGTATTCGCATCAGCAAGGCCCTTTTTCAAGGTCGCTAAACCTTTTTGTGATTCGGCTAGGCCTTTGGTGATGGTGGTCAACTGACTGCGCAGGTACATGGCGTCGATGCGGCTGCCGCCAGGTTCAGTAACAGAAGCGACGGTTTTAACGCCTGGTTCTTTTTGTAGATACTGGGTCAAATCGTCTATCGCCGCCAGCTTGGCTTGCGTGTTGAGCGGCGTTTTGCTTTGAATGTAAATCGTCGCTGGCGCGGTCATGCCTTTGGAGAAATGCTTTTGAATCAGGACATAGCCCTGCTTGGATTGATAACTCGTGGGCAATTCATCCGCATTGTTGAAGTTTTCTTCGGCGTTCATTGCCATGGTAAACGGTACCGCCAGAATGGCAATGGCAGCTAGCCACAGCGCCGGCTTGTTCATCGCCCCGCGAGACAGCCAGTACCAGAGCTTGCTGGAACTTTCCCCGCCATCCACGCGGCTTGGCCAGAACATTTTAGCGCCAAGTGTGGCCATGAAGAACATGTTCAGCGTCAGCAGCACTGGCAAGAGCACCAACACGCCAATCGCGACCGCCGAAGCACTTTGATAGAAAGTAAACTTGGCCAGCCAGAGCACCGAGAACCCGATCAAAACCGTCACCCCGGAGTAAAGCACAGTGCGGCCGCCATGGCGACGCGTTTCGGCGGTCGCCTCCAGCGCGGTTTTCCCTTTCGCTAGCTGACCTTTGAAGTAATCATAAAGAAGAATATCGTAGTCGGTCCCAATCCCGAACAGCACCACGACCATGAAGACTTGGGTGAAGTTGGAAATTGGAAAACCGGCATGCGCCGCCAGGTTCATGACCACGCTGAGGCTGGTGATGAAGGCGACCCCGACATTCAGCAGTGAAATCACCGGCACAATTGGGGAGCGAAAGACGATGATCAGCACGATGAAGATGAAAATAATCGCGATGATTTCGGTTTTTTGAATCCCTTTTTCGGTCACGGTTGAGAAGTCGTCATTCAAGGCGTCGACCCCGGTGACATAGGTCTTCAGGCCACTCGTTTTCAGCTGAGCCTGCAGTTTTTTGACCTGGGTTTTGACCAGTGGGCCTTTTTTGACGGTGATTTGCGCCAGCTGCGTGGTTTTGTCGCCACTGATCAGTTGCTTTTTAGTTTGCGCATTTTCACTGGGCCGCATCACCGTGGTAATCGTCAGCCCGGATTCACTTTTCAGGGCCTTAAGCTTGCGGTCAATGGCCCGGCTCTGCTTGGCGGTCAACGCGTGTTTACTGTTGAACACCGCCGTGTAGGTTGAGACTTTGCGATTGTGATTAGCCTTTTTTTGAATCCGGGTGGCGACCTGACTAGGCACATTGTCAGGCAGCTTCACCGCCCCGTTGTCGCGCACCAAGGCGTTGACATCAGGCATGAAGACAACGGCCACAATCACCAGCAGCGCCCAAATCACTGCTGCGAGGCCATGATGTTTCAAAAAGTTTTTCATCCGCGTTTACTCCATTCATCTGTTTACGTTTAGACAGTTGTAAAACATTCATTGCTATGGTAGATTACAGGAGAAGGCTAGACAAGGGACAATCTCTATCCAAGCGTCGAAATCTGGACAGATGTTGCAAATTGCAAAAGAAAATCATTGAAGAGGTAACCGCTCATGAAATACGATCCAGCGCAAAAAACCACCCGGGGCGCGGCCCGCACGCTTAAAGCGTTTTCAGAAACGATGCTGATCATGCTCGGCGAAAAGCCGTTTGAAAAAATCAGCGTCAATGCTTTATGTGAAGCCGCCGACTATCCGCGCGCGACCTTCTATAATTATTTTGACGATAAGTATGACTTACTCACCTACTGCTGGTATCGGATGCGGCGAGAAGTGCACTTGGATCAAATCAGCGGCGACCCGACAGACGCCAGCTTTATGGCGGCTTTCGACCAAATCTACCATCTGTTTGACTCCCATCATGACTTATTGATTGCGGTGGTGTCACACAATCCGCTTGATAGTCAGCTGGTGAACCACTTTATCCAGTACTTCACTAGTGTGTTTACGGAGCTGTTCACTGCCCGCGCCAAGCCGCAGGAACTCAAAACACCAGTGGAACTGGTGGCGAAGCATTACAGCTCAACGGTGCTGCTGATCATGGAATGGATTTTCCTCGGCCAGCATCCCACCACGCGGGAGGAAGCAGAAGTCTACGTGCGAGAGCTACTGGAACCCCGCTTTACTTGTGTTGAATAACTCAAAAAGCCTCAACCACGGCGCGCTTAGCGTGATGGTTGAGGCTTTTTTGATGGTTTAGGTTTAGACATGCGCCGGCAGTTGCCCTGCCAGCACGCCATCAATTGCTTTGAGCACCCCAAGGTCAAGATTGCTGGCGGTGCGGTAATCCGCATAGGCGGCCATGTTCGGCGTCGCATTGGCAACGAGCACCCCGTATTTCACGGTTTGCATCATCTGAATATCATTGTTGGTATCGCCAAAGGCCATCATCTCAGCCGGCGTAATGTTCAGCGCCGCGCCCAGTTGCGTGAGCCCGAGGCCTTTATTGGTGGTTTTCGGCATGACATCGATGAAGGTTTCGCCGCCCACGGTCAGGCCATAGCGGTCGCCGAATTGCGCCTCGATGCGCGGAAAGGCGGCGTAGGCGCCGCCAGCGCGGAAATACAGCGACAACTTCGCCATTGGCACCGGCGCTTGAGTGAGATCAGGCGCAATGGCAAAGCGACTGATAAACGAACTCAGCTCCGGCTGGTAGTCGGCTTCGCTGGCATCGAGATAAGTGGCATCTAGCGCATTGCCAATTGCAATCACATCCGGCTGGGTGCGCACATAAGCCACCACTTCGGCGGTTTCTTCCGGCTTCAGCATGTTTTGCGCCAGGACTTGGCCCTGCCGCTTGATGATGCCACCATTTTCGGCGACGAAGCTCATTTGGTCCGCTACCGGTGCGAACAAGTCTTCCAGCGTGTACACGCCGCGGCCGCTGGCAGCCACAAATTCGATGCCAGCCGCATGGAGCTGGCGAATACGGTCAAAAATGCCTGCCGGCAAAGTGCTATCGGCCAGCAGCAAAGTATTATCAAGATCACTAGCAATCAATTTAATGGGCGTCATGAGGTTCCTTTCCGGGATCAGATTGCGGAGCAGGCGGCAAATGGTCTTGCCATTGCTGCATTTGGTCTAAAAAGCGCTTGGCTTTGGGGACAGTGCCGACCATATCGGTGTATATACGGTCGAGCACGCGGCGCAGTTCTTTTTTGGTGGCGGCAGTCACCGTCACCGCATGGACTTGATGCAAATCCAGCACTGAAAATTGCCGCAATAAATACAGGGCCTTGGGCTGAACATGAAAGCGATATGCGTCTTCCGGCCAGTGGTTTTGACACAGCAGGCCACCGTAGCGTTCGGAAAAATCCAGTGGTAAGTCGCTGCGCCCATCCAGCACGCAGCCGCGCCAGTTCGGGGCCACCCCAAATGCCCCCAGCAACTGCACTTCGGCAATGTTGGTGACAATGGCTGGGTCAACACCATCGTCGATCAGGGCCAAACTGGTTTCAGCAAAATCATACCAAGTCCCTAGCGCCTCGCCATCGGGAAAAGCGAGGTCAATCAGACCCAAAATATACGTGGCATAGGCGTTAAGCGTAATGTCTTCGGCAATGTGCTGAAACTGATGTGCGCTTTGCACCGTGGTCAGGTAAGACAGACCATCTTCATTGATGGTACCGGTGTAGTCGGCCTGGGTGAACGGTAAAATCCCTGCCGTCATCCGAAAACCGGGCTTTTTGGCCCGATGCAACAAAAACATCTTCTTGCCATACTCAGCCGTGGCGAGTTTCACCAGTAAATCAGATTCGCGATAATTTTGCCGGCTCAAAACCAGCCCCTGAAAGGCGACATTGCGCTTGCTCATGTTAGCGAAGATCCTTGCTGTTGTAGCCGAGACTTCTCAGGTACTGGTTGTTGTCGCGCCAGTTCTTCTGCACGCGCACCCACAGCTTCAAGTTCACGCGCTCGCCGAGCAGGGCTTCGATGTCTTGCCGCGCACGGATACCGATTTGCTTCAGCATCGCCCCGCCTTTGCCAATCACAATGCCTTTTTGGCTATCGCGTTCGACAATGATGTAGGCCTCAATCTGCAGTTTGCCATTGACGCGGTCTTTCATGCGTTCCACTTGCACCGCAGAAGAGTGTGGCACCTCATCACGGGTCAGTTCTAGGACTTTTTCGCGAATCAATTCCCCCACGACAAAATATTCTGGGTGATCGGTGAGCTGATCTTCAGGATAAAACTGCGGGCCTTCTGGCAAGGCGGTAATTAAATCCTGCACCAGCTCCTCGACATTGTTCCCCATTGTGGCAGACAGCGGGTAGACGCCAGCAAAATGCAGCGCCTTTTCGTATTGGGCAATGCGCGGCAGCAAGTCGTCGGGATGCACCAGATCAATTTTGTTGATCAGCAAATACACCGGCGTTTTCACCGGCCGCAGCTGATTGATGATGTACTGGTCGCCAGGGCCCATCGCCTCATCGGCGGCCACCATGAAGAGCACGGCGTCGACTTGATTGAGCGTCGACAGCGCGGCCTTATCCATGTAGTCATCCAACTGATTTTTGGGCTTGTGAATCCCTGGAGTATCAACGAAGACAATTTGGGCGTCGTCGGTAGTATAAATCCCATTGATCTTGTTGCGCGTCGTTTGCGCTTTTGGTGACATAATGGCGATTTTTTCGCCGAGCAAGCGATTCATAAACGTCGATTTGCCGACGTTGGGCCGGCCAATAATGGCCACAAAACCTGAGTGATGCGTTGTCATTTCAAATCTCCTTTAGTAAAGGCGCCAGGCAGCAAAGTCGCAACCGTGGTCGGCTGAACCTGCCCATTCAGATTCGCCAGATACACCGGCGCGTCCAGAGCGAAGAACTCCGCCATCACCTGCCGGCACGCCCCGCATGGTGAAATTGGGCCGGCGGTATCGCCAATCACCGCAATCGCCTCCAAGTGCGTATACCCAGCAGCCACGGCCTGAAACATGGCGTTGCGTTCAGCGCACATCGCCAGGCCGTAGCTGGCGTTTTCAATGTTGCACGCCGCAAAAATGTGTCCCTCGACTTGCACGGCCGCGCCGACGGCAAAATGCGAGTACGGGATGTAGGCGTTTTGGCGCGCTTTTTGGGCTGCTGCAATTAAATCATCCATGAATTGCCTCCAATTAAATGCCACAATGGCGGGAAAAACACGTACACGCCGCATACCACCGCAATCAGCGCGGCCACGAGCACGGCGCCGGCACTCATGTCTTTGATGCGCTTGGCGCGCACATCGTAGCGGCCTTCAACCTCTAGGTCGACCAGCGCTTCGATGATGGTGTTCCACAGTTCACACAAAAAAACCAACAAGACTGCCAGCACCAGCAGTAGCCAGCTAAAGCGATTGACTCGCAGCACTGCCGCGGCCAGAAACACCAGCAGCGCAGCTAGACTTTCCCGCCGAAAGTTACCTTCATGCCTGAACACCGTCACTAGCCCTGCCAGCGCGTGCCGGAACGACTGGCCGAAGTGCCGATTTTTGCTGGTTTGCTTAGCGGGTGAGGCCATAGGCGGTCAAAATCTTCTCTTGCAACGGAATCATAACCGCCTCATCTTCCGGCTTGATGTGGTCGTACCCGTTGAGATGCAAGAAGCCATGGACCACGGTGTAGCCCAATTCACGTTCAAAGGAATGCTCGTAAGTGTCCGCTTGGCGCGCCACTTGGTCAGGATCAATGAACAAATCGCCGATGTTTTCCGGCATGTCGGGGAAACCTGACAACACCTCTTCGTCACCATCTTCAATGGCAAAACTGATGACATCCGTGACGCGGTCAGTGTCGCGGTATTCTTTGTTGATCCGGTTAATTTCGGCATCATCAACGATGGTAATCGACATCTCCGTATCTGGCGCCTTTTCCAGCGTCTTGGCGGCAAACTCAACCAATTCTTTGACCAATTTGGTATGTTCTGGCGACAAACGCTTTTGGTCATCATACAATTCCAGGTCCATGGGATTCTCCTTTAAGGTCATTTAATATCATCTGGTGTTTGCGGGTACTCGATGCGCGTATAAAAGGTGCTAGCTAAGCCCGCTTCTAGTGAAGCTTCGACTTGCCGCAGCTGCGCCACGGTAATCGGCGCTTCATCGAATTGCCCATCTGCAAGCCGCTCGTCAGTGATGTGATGGACAAAATCGTGTATCTTCTCTGGCGTTGGCTGCTTCATCGAGCGGATGGCGGCTTCGCAAGTATCCGCCAGATTGATCACCGCCGCCTCGATGCTCTGCGGCTTCGGGCCTTGATAGCGGTACTGCGATTCTGGCGTACTTGGATCCGTTTTTAACGCTTCCATGTAGAAGTATTTCATCAAGGTGGTGCCATGATGCTGCTGGCAAATATCAATGATGAATTGCGGCATGTGGCGTGCCTTGAGCATCGCCACCCCATCATCAACATGGGCAAAAATAATTTTAGCGCTGGCCTGCGCCGACAAATGCTGGTGCGGGCTATCGAAGCCATTCGGCATGTTCTCAGTAAAATAAAGCGGCCGCCTCAACTTACCCACATCATGATAATAACATGCCACGCGCGTCAGCATCGCCCGGCCGCCAATTTTTGCCACAGCGTTGGCGGCCAGACTCGCCACCATCATGCTGTGATGATACGTCCCCGGCGCCTTGGTCAACAGTTCGCGCAGCAGCGGGTCATTCGGATTGCTTAACTGATTCAGGCGGAAAATCGCATCATCACGCCAGATCAACTCCAGATACGGCGTGATGCCAATGGCCAAAATGTAACCGAGCACCTGTCCCACCAGGGTGAAGCCGAGCGTCTGCCAGGTCAAACTGCTGGTGAACCGCGCCCCTTGCATCAGCATCAAACTGACTGTCAAGGCGAGATTCAGCACCAACACCCAAAACGCCACGCGCTGCAGGACATCATTCAGGCGCCGCTTTGGAATCATCACCGCCAAGATACCAGTGGTTAAGTAGGCGACCGCCGTGCCAGCAGTAAAAATGGTGCCCGTGGTGGAATAGAAGATGAAGTAGGCGAGCAGCGTTTGCATCAAAGCCGCTAGTAGCCCCCACCGGCGATCAATGAACGTGCGGAAAATGAGCGGCAGGAGCGCCGCCGGCAGTAGCAAGGCCAAGTTGGCCCCACTGGTATTCGCCAAGTAGCGCAACCCCAACATGATGAGCGCCACGCTTAGCATGCCACTGCCGTAAAGCAGCATTTCCTTTGCTTGTTCCGCCCGGGGATGATCCATGAGCAGCGCCAGTACCGCCAACGCCTGCACCAAGAGCAGTACGCCAAACCCTAATAAGGCCCAAGGCGCCTTGCGTTTGGTCAGGCCCAGCACGGTGATTTGATGCAGCACGCTTTGATCGATGAGCTGCCCTTGCTGCACAATCACCTGCCCTTGCAAAATGGCGACCGGCTTGACCGCTGCGGCGGCAGCCGCTTGCTTGGCCTTGGTTTTCGTGGTATCCACCAATTCATTGGCAATCAGGCTTTGGTTGACCAAGGTCGTGGCCACTTTGCTTTGCGCCGCGGTTAAATTAGCCGCTTTGACGGCGCGCCGCGCGGTTTGCTTGGCGGTTGTCAGTTGATCGCTGGTGACCCGTCCGGCAAGCTGACCAGCGACGGCTTTACTGGCGGCTTCAAAGGCTTGCTGGCGCTGGGCCTGCGTTAACCCATAAGCCTGGGTTAAAAAGGCCGTACTGAATTGATAGAAATAAGGATAATCGGCCTTGCTGTATTGGGCGCGGAAGGCTTTGGTCAGCTCCGCCGGCGTCGGCACTGCCAGTACGGCATTAGCATTCTCCTTTTGCGCCTTTTTCAAGGCCATCTGCGCTTTGCTGGTGGCGGTGGTTTCCACCGTCGCTAAGGCTTTTTCAAATCGCGTGAGTTGATCGGCTTGTTTGGTGCTGATGCTTTGATCATAACTGTACACCGGCGTGGTGGCATTAGCGGCCGCCACCCGGGCCTTTTTAGTGCTGGCAAGATCTTGCACGGTTTGCGTGGCAATGATGGTTTGCGGCGCGGCAGTATTGACTTTCACCTGCAGCGGCCGCGGCCACAAAATCCAAGCGGCCAACGCAAACAGCACTGCGCTAAACATCAGCAGCAGTGCTAAAGCGCGATGACTAAATTTGGGCGTTCTTTCCATCGCTGTCTCCTTCGCTAAGCTTTGGACTGCTCACTGGCCTCGCCGTACGCCTCGATGATTTTTGCCACCACCGGATGCCGCACCACATCGCTGGCGGCAAAGGTGGCAAAGCCAATGTGATCGATATCTTTGAGAATCTCCCGCGCCTGTATCAAGCCACTGTGTTGGTTAGGCGGCAAATCGATTTGGGTGATGTCGCCGTTGACAATCATCTTCGACGAAAACCCGAGCCGCGTCAGAAACATCTTCATTTGCATCTGGGTGGTGTTTTGGGCCTCATCCAAAATGGCAAAGGCATTGTCCAAGGTGCGCCCACGCATGTAGGCCAGTGGTGCAATTTCGATCACGCCGCGGTCCATCAAGCGATTGGTGTGATCCGTGCCAAGCACCGCGTACAAGGCATCATAAATCGGCCGCAGGTAAGGGTCGACTTTTTCCTTCAAATCCCCAGGTAAAAAGCCCAAGTTTTCACCGGCTTCAACCGCCGGCCGGGTGAGAATGATTTTTTCGACCTCGCCAGCCTTCATCGCGGCGACGGCCATGACCACTGCCAGGTAAGTTTTCCCGGTGCCGGCTGGGCCGATGCCGAAGGTAATATCATTGTGCTTGATCGACTGCACGTACTGGCGCTGGCCAAAATTCTTGACGCGAATCGGTGCGCCTTTGGCATCACGAATCAGTGTTTCACTGTACATGTCAGCAAAATACTCCAAAGTGCCGCGTTTGGCCATGTTGATGGCTGACACCACATCTTGTGGCGCCACGGCAATGCCTCGGCCCAGCAACGTCAGCAATTGCGTGATGAGCTGGTAAGCTAAACTCGTGGCCGCTGGGGTGCCTGACAAGCGCAGCTCCTGGCCGAATGGGGCAATCAGCACATCCAGTCCTTCTTCGATCAAGGTCAGGTTCTGATCATTGATGCCGGCAATGGCAATTGCTTGATCTGCGCTGGCCAATGTCAGCGTCTTTTCCACAGTTTCTGGCAAAAAGCGGCCCCCTTAATGATTTGCTTTTATTCTACCATAAAGCGCATCACCTCGCGCCGTAGCGGCGGCAATCAAAAACCCGTCCATGAAAGCTGGGCGGGCTAGCAAGCTTAGTTTAACTTAGCCTTGACGATGCGATTGACCATGGCTCCATCGGCTTGGCCTTTCACTTTTGGCATCAGGGTCTTCATGACCTTACCAAAATCGCTTTTGCCGGTAGCGCCGACTTCGGCGATGGTTTCATCGACCAGTTTGGTCACTGCGGCTTCATCGAGTTGCGCTGGCAGATAAGCTTCGACGATTTTGATTTCGGCTTCCAGCGGCGTCACCAAATCTTCGCGCCCCGCTTTGCTGAATTCTTCCAAGCTCTCTTTGCGCTGCTTCAGCTCAGTGGAAAGAACTGCCTTTTCGTCTTCCGGCGTGAGGTCATGACCCAAGTCAATCTGCTTGTTTTGCAAGGCGGATTTAAGCATCCGCACGGTGCTTAAGGTTTGCTTGTCCTTGGCCTTCATTGCCGTTTTCATTTGTTCGTTCAATTGATCCAATACTGCCATGTTGATCTTCCTTTCTGACGCAAAAAACGCGCGCCACAATCGGCGCGCGCTTTGGCGAAAATTAGAACTTCTTGCGCTTGCGTGCAGCTTCAGATTTTAACTTCCGCTTAACGCTTGGCTTTTCGTAGAATTCCCGCTTCCGGTATTCGGCTAAAGTACCTGACTTGGATACGGTGCGCTTGAAGCGCCGAAGAGCATCATCGAGAGATTCGTTTTTCTTAACGACCGTCTTTGCCATATGATATCCCTCCCTCCGACACTTGTGTAACCATTGATAGATACCATCGCAAGTTCTTGTCTATTATATCTAAGTTGAAAAATCGCGTCAATACAGCATTTATCGAAATTGGCGATAATCTGTGATTTTTATCCCTGAAGGCCTAAGCTTTTTCTCCCCGTCAGCTATGGTAAAATGAAAGCGAACGCAATGCAGCGAACAATCCCGCCCTAGGTTCGGGCGAAAGGTGGATGAACATGGCAGCAACGAATTACTATATTATCTCAGATTCAATCGGCGAAACCGGCCTCAAGCTGGCTCAAGCCGCCGCGGCGCAATTTGCCGATCAAAGTGCCCATTATCTGCGCTTCCCGTTTGTGCATGATCAAACCAAACTGATGAGCACCTTAGATGCGGCCAAAAAAGACGATGGCATCGTGATTGCCACCCTGGTGACACCAGGCATGGCGCATGTCGCCAAAGAATATGCCCAGCAAATCAAGGTGCCACTGATTGATGTGATGACGCCGATTCTCAAAGCCGTCAGTCAAGGCACCGGTGAAGCCCCCAGCGGCGTGGCTGGCGCGGTCCATGACCTTGATGAAAAGTACTTCGATCGCATCTCCGCGATGGAATTCGCCGTACTGTATGATGACGGGAAGGATCCCAAGGGTTTCCTGGAAGCTGACATCGTGCTTCTGGGCGTATCGCGCACCAGCAAAACCCCACTGTCGCTGTTCCTCGCCAACCGCAATCTCAAAGTGGCGAACTTGCCGCTGGTGCCAAATGCGCACATTCCGGAAGAAATCTGGAAAGTCGATCCCAAGAAAATCGTCGGGCTCACCACCGATGCTTCAGTGCTCATGGAATTCCGGCGTCAGCGCATGATCGCTTATGGCCTCGATCCAGATACCGCCTACTCGGCTCGCGGCCAGGTTAACGACGAATTGCAATTTGCCGATGACCTTTACAAAAAGCTTGGGTGCATGGTGATCAACACCGCTCACCGCTCGATTGAAGAAACGGCGATGCTCATTCTCGAGCACATGGGACTAGATGAGGTCGACGATGCCGCTAAACAGTAAACGGGAATCAAAAAACTCAGGTCAGTGGTGGCCTGAGTTTTTTTCGGCTTAGTTGACAGTTTAAGCGCCACCAGCGCCGCTTAGCCGCGGATGCGGTCCAATTCGGCTTTGTAAGCCTTAGCGGTGGCCGTGACCCCAGCATAATCGCCAGTCTTGGCGGCGGCAGTTAAGTTGGAGCCGGCGCCGACCAAGGTGACCCCTGCGGCAAACCATTCGGCCATGTTGTCCAGCGCAACCCCACCAGTCGGCATGATCGATAGCTGTGGGAAGGGTGCCTTGACGGCCTTGACCATGGCTGGATGCATCACAGCGCCTGGGAATAGCTTGACCAGATCACAACCCGCTTCCAAAGCGCGCTGAATTTCCGTAGGCGTCATGCAGCCAGGTGTGTAAGGAATGTTGTACAGATTGCACATCTTGGCTACTTCCGCGTTGAAGGACGGGCTCACGATGAAGGCTGCGCCAGCTGACAAGGCCAGCCGGGCCGTTACCGGATCAAGCACCGTACCGGCGCCGATGATGACACTGGCATCATCGCGGTACTTTTGGGCCAGTTCTTGAATGACGTTCGCCGCATTCGGCACCGTGAAGGTCAATTCAATGGCAGTCACGCCCCCGGCAATTACCGCGTCACTTTGTTTCAGCGCGCCTTCAGGGGTGTCGTCGCGAATCACCGCGACCACGCCAGCTTGCTTGAGGCGCAATAAGTTCTCAACTTTTTGCATGTTGCAGAGTCTCCTTTAACTGTTCAATCAATTCCTAACAAGCACATTGTACGCCTTTACCGACATTTAGGAAACCGTTTGCCTAAAGAATATGTTACACTGATTTTAGACATAAAAGGCTTACATTTACCAGTAAGGAGTGATTGTCATGTCAACGATTTTAACCATGGGTGAAATGCTACTGCGGCTGAAGCCAGTGGATCACCAGCGCATTTTGCAAACGAACACCTTCGAGGCCAATTACGGCGGTGCCGAGGCCAATGTCGCGGTGTCTTTGGCCCAGCTCGGCGATGAGGCAGCGGTGCTGACCAAAGTGCCGGCTAATTTGCTCGGGCAAAAAGCGCTTAATACCCTGCGCGAATTTGGTGTCGAAACCAGCCGCGTCCTGCAAGGCGGCCCGCGGCTTGGAATTTACTTTTTTGAAAAAGGCGCCTCAATTCGCAGCACCAATGTGGTTTACGATCGCGCCGGCAGTGCCTTTGCCTTAGCCGAAGCCAGCGAGTTTGACTGGCCCACCATATTAACGGGGGTCGATTATTTCTACTTCTCCGGCATCACCCCTGCCCTTTCGCCGGCCTTGGCCGCTGCCTTAGACGAGGCCTTGGCTTATTGCCACGCCCACGCCATCAAGGTCTGCCTGGACGCCAATTACCGCGGCAAGCTTTGGACCCCTGAGCAGGCGCAGCCGGTGATTGCCCGGTACATGCCGTTTGTTGATATTCTGCTGGCCAATGATGAAGATTTCGAAGCCGCCCTGGGCATTAAAGCCTTCGATGGCGATATGAGCACCGGCATCGATCAGCTGCCGAGCTTCAAAACGGCCATGGCGCAGCTTGCGGCCAAATACCCCAACCTGCACACCATTGCCAGCGTGGTCCGCAACATTCATTCCGTCGAACAGCATGATTGCACCGCTTTGATGTGGCAAGCCGGTCAATTCTACCAAGGCCCGGTGTATCACATGCACGTGTTTGAAGGGGTGGCTTCTGGTGATGCCTTTGGCGCCGGGTTGCTCCATGCGCTGAAGCATGGCTTTGATCCGCAGGCCCAAATCGATTACGCCGACACCGCCAGTGCCTTGAAGCTGACCATCAGCGGTGATTTGAATCTCGTGTCTGATAACGATATTCGTGGTGCCATGGCCAACGCTGGTGGCGTGAACCGCTAATTTTATCGCAAATTGAACCCGGCTACGCAGCTAAGCGTGGCCGGGTTTTTCTTTTAGAGCGAGGCCCGTAAATGCAGCGTCGCGGGAATTTCCGTCCGCGCCACGGGCACTGCCTCGCCGCTCATTAAGGCCACCAACCGTTCAGCGACGACGCGCCCGATTTGCTCAGGGTGCTGATCAAGCACGGATAGCGCCGGATTGGCTAGCTCGCCCCAGTTCCAATCATCATAGCCACATAAGCCGACTGCCTCGGGGACAGCGACCCCATGCGCTTGGAGCCAGCGCAAACTAGCCATCAGCAAGTTCCCGTTCGCAGCAAAAATCGCCGGGTGATGGCCAGCATTTGCAGCCAGCCAAGGCTTGATGCCCGCCACGGTGCCATCTTTGCCCACTTCTAGCAAGCTAACACTAGCCCCTGCGGCCTGGGCCGCGGCTTTAAAACCTTCATAGCGTTCAGCCCGAACCGAGGCGTCCTTGACGGGTTGGCTGATCACGAGTATGCGCTGGTAGCCTTTTGCCACCACTGCATCAGCCAAGGCGGTGCTGGCGGTCTGGTCGTTTGACGTCACACAAGGAAAGGTAAGCGGCGCCAGCACCCGGTCCACCAGCACCACCGGCAAGCCAGCGGCGCGGAGAGCCTCATACACACTGGCCTGCCCCCGCGCTGGTTGCAAGATAATGCCATCGACATTGGAAGCAACCAGACTCGCTAAGGCCTGCGCTTCCGTGGTAGGGTCCTCGCCGCCATCCGCAATTAAAATCTGATCACCATGGTCATGGGTGACCGCGGCAATGCCTTTAATTAGGAACGTCGAATAGACATTGGACACATCCCCCACCACCACACCAATTTGATGCGAGCGCTTTGAGCGCAAGGCACTGGCGTTGTGGTTGGGCACGTAGCCCAATTCCGCAATGACCGCGGCAATTCGCTGCCGCGTGGCAGGCGACATGCGGTCGAATTGCCCAGTTAGGTAGCGAGAAATCGTGGATTTAGATACCCCAGCCGCCGCTGCGACCTCATTGATGGTCGTTGTCATGATGATGCCTCTTTTTCCGCCAGCGGCGCCGCGCCTAAGGCCACCAATTCAGCCGGCGCAAAGTGACCGGTTTTGAGCCAGTTAATTTCTGGGCCATACGGTGGCACCAAATGCTTGCGGTCTGGCCCGACATACGGCGTTTCCAGAATCTTGGGAAGGCCTTGCAATTGCGGGTGATGCGCAATCGCGTTGAGGCAGTCAAACCCTAACGTGCCAAAGCCGATATTGGTATGGCGGTCCTTGTGCGCGCCTTGTGGGTTTTTGGAATCATTGAGGTGAATCAGCGCCAGCTTGTTTAAGCCAATCACATGGTCGAAGGTATTGAGCACGCCATCGAAGTCATCCCGCACCGGATAGCCGGCATCGCTCATGTGACAGGTATCCATCGTCACCATCACCTTATCCTGCAGCTCGACCTGGTCAATGATTGCCGCCAACTCCTCAAAGGTGCGGCCGATTTCGGTACCTTTGCCCGCCATGGTTTCCAACGCGATGACAACGTGTTGGTCTGGCGTCAAAATTTCATTGAGCCCTTTGGCGATTTGGTTGATTGCCGCTGCCGGGCCGGCGCCGACATGCGCCCCGGGATGAAATGGCATCGCGTAGGCCTGCAAGGCCTCGGCGCGTTGCACTTCTTCCTTCATGAACTGCACCGCAAAGGGATAGTTCTCTGGCTTGACGGTGTTGCCAAGGTTAACGATGTAAGGCGCGTGAATGACTGTGTGACTCAAGCCGGCTTCTTGCATCAGTTTTAAACCTTCTGATATCCGCATATCAGCCACTGCTTTGCGCCTCGTGTTCTGGGGGGCACCGGTATAAAACTGCAAGGTCGTTGCCTGATAGCTTTGGGCCTCTTCCACTGCCCCTACCAGCATTTTGGTGCCTTTCATGCTCACATTAGCTCCGATTAACATGGCTTATCCTCCAAAAAAAGCCGGGGCACCCCGGCACACTCATTAGTCTGTCTTTGGTTCGTAGAAATGCCCCATGATTTTCACCGACTCGGTAATCGAGACAAACGCATAAGGATCACTGCGTTTCATGGCATCTTGCAAGTCATAGATTTCGGCCCGCGAAATGATGGTGAAGAGAATGGTTTTTTCTTCGTGGTGGAACGCCCCTTCGGCATCATGCACAATGGTGATGCCCCGGCGCAAGGTGTTTTGAATTTCATTGACCACGGCTTTTTGCTGATCAGTGACAATCATCACCTGGAGGCGCTGCTGCCGCGTGTACATGGAATCCATCACCCGGCCGTTGATGAAAATCGCCAGCGCGGAGTACAACGCGTGCGGCCAGTCATTGACAAAGCCTGCCAGGAACACAATCACGATGTTGACCGCGATGTTCACTGTCCCAATCGTGGTCCCGGTTTTCTTCCGCCAAACGATCCCGATGATATCGAGCCCGCCAGTGGAGATGTTATTCCGCAGTGCAAAGCCGGTGCCGAGACCATTGATGACGGCCCCGAAAATCCCACACACAATGGGATCGGTCGTGAGCGGCTTCACCACGCCCAGCAAGCGGATCATAATCGTCGAAAAAATAACGGCCAAGAAAGTAAACACGGTGAAGCGGTGGCCAATTTGCCGCCAAGCAATCACAAACAACGGTACGTTCAGCAGGAAAAGCAAGGTCCCAGTCGAGAAAATATCGGTGGTGCCCAGACTGCCGAAAGGCGTGGTCAGCTGAAAATTGAACCATTTGCGGATGACAGTGGCCACCAGCTGGGCAGCCCCGGTGACCCCACTGGCGAAAACCCCACCTGGTTCCCAGAACATATTCAAAGCTAAGGCGACACAAATACTGTAGAAGAAGGCTGCGGTGAACCGACTCCAGTTTTGGTGCCGTCTGATCAGCCGATCAATTTCTTGCATAACGTGATCCTTTCCCTGTGTTAGTGCATTAAGTATACCACGCCGCCAAGCCGCAGCGCAGGGAATCCTTGAGGCTGCCGTCTGCCCTCTGACAACAGATTGGGAGATAAATGAAGCACAAAGACACGAAAAGAGCCACGTCGTCGTAGCTCCTCATCAGTCTGGTTCATTTAGCCCAATGCTTGGCTTTGAACTGTTCACGGCCGCCTTGTTCTTCCATCGCATAGCGCCACGGATTCTTGCGGTAGAAGTCTTGGTGATAGTCTTCCGCCGGATAAAACGGTTGGGCCGGTTCGATTTTGGTGACAATGGGATCACTGAAGCGACCACTGGTAGCTAACTTTGCCTTGGAGGCTTCCGCAATCGCTTTTTCGGCTTCAGTCTGGTAGAAAATCACCGGCCGATAGCTGTCACCGCGGTCCTGAAATTGGCCCATGGCGTCAGTGGGGTCAGTTTGCTGCCAGTAGATTTCAACCAGGTCGGCATAACTGATCACGGCGGGGTCGTAGGTTATTTCGACGGCTTCAGTGTGCCCTGTGGTATGGCTGGCCACCTGCTCGTAGGTGGGATTAGCCACATGGCCCCCCGTATAGCCCGAGACGACCTTGATAATGCCAGGCTGCTGGTCAAATGGCTGCACCATGCACCAAAAACAGCCGCCGGCAAAAATTGCTGTTGCTTCTGCCATGTTTACGCCTCCTCAAAGAGCTGGCGATACTGGCCGTAACCGGCCTGCTCCAGCTGCTGCAGAGGAACAAAGCGGAGCGCCGCCCCATTGATGCAATAACGCAAACCGCCTTTATCGGTTGGCCCGTCAGTAAAGACGTGGCCCAAATGAGAATTAGCCTGCCCGCTGCGAACCTCGGTACGTTCCATGAAGAAGCTGGTATCCCGCTTTTCTTTCAGCTTGGCAATGGGCTTGGTAAAAGACGGCCAGCCGCAGCCAGCGTCATACTTATCTTGCGAGGAAAACAGCGGCTCGCCGGAGACAATGTCAACATAGATGCCCGGTTCATAAAAATCATCATACTCACTGGAAAATGGCCGCTCAGTCGCGGCTTCCTGTGTGACGCGATACTGCTCAGGCGTCAGGCGCTTTTTCAAATCATCTTGTTTGTCAGTCATTGTCATCACCTCGCGTTCAGTATACCTGCTTTGGATTAAATTGTCAGCAATTAAATAGTTAACGTCTTTTGCGGCTGATGATAGCAAAAAAGAGCAAGCGCTACGCTTGCCCTTTTGAAAAGCTTATTCGGTGAGGTCTTGATCTTCCGCATGGGCGGCGTCAGGATCCACGTTGGCTCGTACTTCAATGCCGAGGTCGCTGAGTTGTTGATCCGCCACCGGTGTTGGCGCGCTGGTCATCGGTTCAGAGGCCTTGGAGTTTTTCGGAAAGGCCATGACGTCGCGAATGTTATCGCGGCCCAGTAGCAACATCACGAAGCGATCCAGGCCGAACGCCAAGCCGCCATGCGGTGGGAAGCCATAGTCCAAGGCATCCAGTAGGAACCCAAAGGACTTTTGCGCCCGCTCTGGCGTGAAGCCCAGGGCTTTCAGCATTTTCTCTTGGATCTCGCGGCTATGAATACGAATCGAGCCACCGCCTAATTCATCCCCGTTCATGATGATGTCATAAGACTGGGCATGGGCACTGTGTGGATCGGTATCCAGCAGGTGCACGTCTTCTTCATTCGGCATGGTGAAGGGATGGTGCGCTGGTACCCAGCGTTCAATGCCTTCGTCATATTCGAACAATGGCCAGTTAACGACCCAGCAGAAATTGTACTGGGACTCATCGACCAGGCCGAGATCATGGCCGAAGTGCAGGCGCAGGTAGCCCAGACTTGCGGCCACCACCGCCGGCTGATCAGCGACGAACAAAAGCAAGTCGCCGGCACTCGCGTTCAGGGCGTTGGTCAATTCAGCGCCATCACCGAAGAATTTGGCGATGGGACCGGAAATCCCATCGGCAGTGACTTTCAGCCAGGCCAGGCCTTTAGCGCCGAAGCGTTTGATGTAGTCTTGCTGTTCGTCGATCTTCTTGCGGGAGTACTTTTCCGCCCCACCAGGCACGACAATCGCGCGGACTTGACCAGCGTTGGCCACGGCATTGGCAAAGACTTTGAAATCAGAGTCCTTCACCAGGTCGGAAATATCCTGGATGAACATGTCAAAGCGCATATCGGGCCGGTCAGAGCCGTAGCGATCCATGGCATCTTGCCATTCGATGCGTGGGAAAGGCAGCTTAACGTCGATGCCTTTCACATCCTTCATCACGCGGGCAATCAGGCCTTCCGTGAGGTCTTGAATTTCTTGCTGATCAAGAAAGCTGGTTTCCATATCGATTTGGGTGAATTCCGGCTGCCGGTCGCCGCGCAAGTCTTCATCCCGGTAGCAACGCGCAATTTGATAATACCGGTCAAAACCTGCGCCCATCAGCAGCTGCTTGAACAGCTGTGGGGATTGCGGCAGGGCATAGAAACTGCCCGGATAAACCCGAGACGGCACCAAGTAGTCGCGGGCGCCTTCTGGGGTGCTGGCCGTCAGGGTTGGGGTTTCGATGTTCAAGAAGCCCTGATCGTCGAAGTAGTGATGTACGGACTTAAGGACCTGGCTGCGGGTGATGATGGCTTCCTGCATTTCCGGCCGCCGCAGGTCCAAATAACGATACTTGAGCTTGGTTTCTTCGGTGGCGTTAACCCCATCCGCAATATCAAACGGCGGCGTCTTGGCTTGATTCAAAATCTTAGCCGTTTGAATCTCAACTTCGATTTCCCCGGTTTTCATCTCGGGATTGACGGCTTCCGGCGCCCGCGCAGTCACGGTCCCGGTGGCTTCAATCACGTATTCGCTCCGCATGGTGTTGGCCACGTTCAGCGCATCCTCCCCGAATTCTTGGGAGAACACCAGCTGCACGATGCCGGCGCGGTCGCGTAAATCAACGAAAATCAAGTTACCTAACGAGCGGCGCTTTTGCACCCACCCTTTTAAGGTCACGGTTTGGCCCAAGTTTGCCTTGGTGACCTCGCCTGCATAAAGTGTTCGTTTAGTCATGTGCTTCCTCCAATTTTGCCACCTGGTTCGAAAAGTCAGCTTCCAGCGCGGATTGCGCCATGGCTTCTTGATTACCCGACTGCATGTTTTTGACTTGAACGGTGCCATTGGCCAGTTCGCTTTCCCCAATCGTGAGCACGTATTGCGCGTTGGCCTTGTTGGCGGACTTGAACTGCGCCTTGGCTTTGCGATCCAAGAAATCCATGTCGACGGCGAGGCCTTGCTGCCGCAAGGCGTGAGCCAAATGCAGCGCGGCGCCTTTGCCGGCTTCATCGATGGTGACGATGTAGGCGGGCAAGCTGGTCGTGGCGGTTTGCCCTTGCATCAACAGCATCGCCCGTTCCACGCCCATCCCGAAGCCAATGCCTGGGGTTTCGGGACCGCCGAGTTCTTCTACGAGGCCGTTGTAGCGGCCGCCACCAAGAATGGTGGTATAACCACCGCCGAACACGGCATCATCGCTCATCACCTCAAAAATCGTGTGGTTGTAATAATCCAAACCACGCACCATGTCAGGATCGATTTCAAAGCTGATACCCAGCGCTGTCAGATCCGCTTGGACCGCTTCGAACCGCTCGGCGGCGGCCGGCGTCAGGTAGTCGATCAGCTTAGGCGCATCGGCCACAATGGCCTGATCGCCGCGGTCTTTGCTATCCAAAATTCGCAGCGGGTTCTTCTCGAGCCGCACTTTGGAATCTTCAGACAGCTGATCTTTGAACGGGGTCAGGTAAGCAATCAATGCCGCGTGATAAGCTTGACGCGATTCTGGGTCGCCTAAAGTGTTAATGGCAAACTTCAAGTGCTTGGCGCCTAAAGCCTCAAGCAGGTCCTTGGCCAGCGCAATCACTTCGGCATCCAGCGCCGGACTATCGCCGCCAAAGGCTTCCACCCCGATTTGGTGGAATTCGCGCTGCCGACCACTTTGCGGCCGTTCATAGCGGTACATTGGCCCCATGTAGTAAACCTTGTAAGGCTTGGTATATTCTGGGCCATACAATTTGTTTTCAACATAGGCCCGCACCACCCCTGCCGTGCCTTCTGGGCGAAGCGCCATTTGGCGGCCACCTTTGTCTTCGAAGGTATACATTTCCTTGGACACAACATCTGAGGTTTCCCCTGAAGACCGGGCGAAGACGTCGTAATTTTCGAATAATGGCGTGCGAATTTCTTGGTAACGATAACGGGTCAAAATATCGCGCGCGGTTTGTTCCACCTTTTGCCAGAGTTCGCTTTGCCCAGGCAAAATATCCGCGGTGCCTTTTGGTCGTTGATAACTCATAGTTTCCTCCTTTTAACGCCGGACTGAATAAAAAAACACCCCTCGTCAGAGACGAAGGGTGCGGACACGGTACCACCTTGTGTTTAACTTAGCCATAACGGTGGCAACCGGAGCTCGTTCAGCCTCAGAAGTGTCTTTTCGATCGGTCCCGGCTTTCACCATCTCCGGGTCGCTTCAAGTGATCTATCCTGCTTCGTCATCGGCGCGTTTATTTAGTCCCAGCGTACGTTGTTTACCCGCAGATGTCAACGCCTGCCTTGAAAATTCCTTGAAAAAGAACGCAAAGGCAGGCCCTGTTTGGTATAATCAGCCTAGTAAGGAAACTGAGGGGATGACGCTTTGCAATTCAAACAACTTAAACGTTGGCCGTTAATTGCGGTGTTTGCGGCTTTGATTGGGGTATCAGCTGCCACCACGACTGTACTGGCCGCCAGCGACACCATCACGGTGCGGGCCAACCTATTGAATGTGCGGCTCGGCCCCGGCCTGGCGTACAGTGTGATGGGCCAGGTGCAAAGTGGCACGAAACTGACGGTCATCAAGCAGCAAAATTCATGGGATCAGGTGCGCCTAGCCGGCAATAAAATCGGCTGGGTGGCCTCTTGGCTGGTGGATCAAAACGAAGCTACTACGACCACAGCTAAACTGGCCACCGCCAAGCGCACCACCAATGTGCGGCAGTATGCCACCACTGACGCCAAGGTTTTAGGCACCGTGAATGCTGGGCGCCAGCTCAAAGTCATTTACCAAGAAGGCCACTGGACCCAGGTCGCGTACGATAATACCGCAGCTTGGGTCGCAACCAGTAACATCACGCTGAGTGGCAATACCGTCGCCCTCGCGCAGCCGAAACAGGTCAGCACCACGGTGAAGCCGCAAACCACCACGGTCGCTGCCGTTAAGGTGACCACCACCGCCAGCGTCAACCTGCGCCAAGCTGGCGGGTTAAATGCCCCTATTGTTGCCAAACTGGCGAAAGGCACCACCCTCACCGTGCTCGATCAATCCAGCGATTGGTACAAGGTGCAAACCGCGGCCGGGAAAACCGGCTATGTCGCGAGTTGGACCGTCACCACCCCTGGAACGAAAGCCACCAAGGCGGCCACCAACCTAAGCGAAGCAACGATTGTCTTGGATCCTGGCCATGGCGGTGCTGATAGCGGTGCCTTATCGACGACCAATAAGTACGAAAAGACCTACACCCTGGAAATGGCCAAAGCCATCGGGTCCGCGTTGCAAGCGCAAGGGGCGAATGTGATTTACACCCGCAGCTCTGACACCTTCGTCGACTTAGCCCCGCGGCCAGCCATGGCGGCCAAGGCCCACGCCGACGCGTTCATCTCCATCCACTTTGACTCCAGTGCCAACGCGAATGAGGCTTCCGGTTTTACCACCTACTACTACAACTCCAAGAAAGACCTCGCCTTGGCAAAAGCCCTGAACCAGGCCTTCAGCAGCAACCTGCCGCTGACCAACCGTGGCTACCAATACGGCAATTTCGAAGTCATCCGCAACAACAGCCAACCAGCAGTGCTGTGTGAAATGGGCTACATCAATGATGACAAAGACTTCGCCCAAATCAAATCTGCTAATTATCAGCAACAAGTCGCCAGCGATGTCGTGCAAGGCTTAACCGCCTACTTTAAAGCCGGCAATCATCAATAAGCGCCAGCTACAAAGCCAAACGCCCTGCCAAACCTAACATCAGGTTTGACAGGGCGTTTGTTTTAGGCGTGAAACAGCGGCAACAGGTCATTAAGCTGTTCAATCTGCACATCGGCCATGGGCGCATCATTCAGCCCATCAACATTGAAGTAAACTCCTTTGACCCCAGCTCGCTGCCCGGCAATCACGTCAAGTTTGCGATCGCCAATCATCGCGGTGCGCTGCGGGTTGAGTTGATGGACTTTCACCAGGTAATTGATGGCCGCCGGATCTGGCTTCCGCGGGAAAGTCATCGCGGCGGTCACCCCACCGATAAACGCCTCATCCAGCCCTGCTTGGTGCAACAAGGCCCAAGCGGAGTTATCGCGGTGGGTCATCAGGAGATTATTGCCGCCAGCGGCTTGAATCGCTTTGACCACCGCCGCCGCTTGCGGATAAGGCTTAGCGGTCATCACCGTTTGGGCCTCCAGGGCATGGTATTCAGCCAACAAGGTTTCGGCTGAGACGCTCAGCCGTGGTGCGATTTCGCCCACCGTGGCTTTGATGGAGCCCCGCTTAATTTGCGTCAAAAGCGCAGCGGCATCGACTTTAGCGCCGTGATGCTCAAGTGTCGCCACTAAAGCGCTCAGCATTTCTGGATAGGTATCATAAAGGGTACCATCCAAGTCCCAAATCGCATTCACTAACATGCCCCGGCCTCGGTATCATAAAGTAGCGTGACCGGGCCATCGTTGACCAAACTGACCTGCATATCCGCGCCGAATTCGCCATGTTGCACCGGAATACCGGTTGCGGCCATCGCTTGCAGGAAGCACTGGTACAATGAATTAGCCAGCGCCGGCGCCGCGGCGTTGGTGAAGCCAGGCCGATTGCCATGGCTGACATCGGCATACAACGTGAATTGCGACACCACGAGCACACTGCCCCCGACAGCTTTCAGGTCCAGATTCATTTTACCCGCGGCATCGCTGAATACGCGGAGTTTACTAATTTTCGTCACCAACCTGGTGGCCTCAACTTCTGTGTCTTGCGGGCCGACGCCCAGTAAAATCATAAAGCCTTGGTCGATGGCGCCGTTAATTTGTCCGTCGATGGTGACACTGGCTGAACTGACGCGCTGCACCACTGCTCGCATAACTCGCTCCTTTGCTTAACCCTGGGACCGTTTCACTTCGTAAATATCAGGAATGTTCTTGATGGCATCCATCATGTGCTCGAGACTCGCCAAATTCGGAATGCCAACAGTGACATGAATGTCAGCCATTTTATCATGGTCAACCCGGCCGTTGACGTTGGTCAAATTCTTGGTCTGGGCGTTCAAGGTCTGCAGGACATCGTTTAACAAGCCACTGCGGTTATAGCCGTAGATTTCAATATCCGTATCAAATAACTGGCTTTGATCATTCAGATTCTGCCAGGACACATCAATCAGCCGCCCGGCCATGGCCGGCGAGGCATCGATGTTTGGGCAATCCGCGCGGTGAATCGTCACCCCGCGGCCCTTGGTGACATAGCCGACAATCGGATCGCCTGGCACTGGGTTGCAGCACTTCGCCAGATGCACCAGTAGATTGTCAACGCCTTCGATGACGACGCCTTCTTCAGTGCGGGAAACCGGCTTTTTCTCTTTAGACACCGTGGTGACTTTTTGGTTATTAGCCAAAATTGCAGCTTCTTTGGCCTTCTTGTCAGCATCTGCCTTCTCGCGCCGCGAGCGGTCCGTGAGCCGATTGGCAATCACTTTGGAGCCATATTCGCCGTAACCAATGGCTGAGAGCAGCTCGTCTTCAGTGGCGAAGTTGAGGCGCTTGAGCAAGTCCACCATGTCAGGCTTGTTGCCCATGTAGTCTTTCGGCGTGTAGCCCATTTCCTGCAGCGTGTGCTCCAAGGCTTCACGGCCTTTTTCGCTGTTTTCGCCTTTATCCACCTGCTTGAAATAGCGGCGGATCTTGTTGCGAGAACGGGACGTGAAGACCAAGTTCACCCAGTCGCGGCTTGGCTTGGAGTTGCTGTTGGTCAGCATCTCAACAATGTCGCCGTTTTTGAGCTGATAGTTCAGCGGCACGATTTTGCCGTTGACCTTGGCGCCGACACTGTGATTACCCACTTCGGTATGCACCATGTAGGCAAAGTCCAGCGGCACCGAGCCTTTAGGTAGCTCATACACGTCACCTTGCGGGGTGAACACGTAGACCCGATCGGTGAAGATGTCGCCTTTGACGCTTTCCATGAAGTCCTGGGCATCGGAGGTTTCATCCTGAATTTCCAGAATTTCGCGGAACATGTCGATTTGTTTGCCGGCTTTGTCGTATTGCACTTCGGAAGTTTGACCTTCCTTGTAAGCCCAGTGCGCGGCAACCCCGAATTCAGCGATATGGTGCATTTCTTCGGTGCGAATCTGAACTTCCAGCGGCTTGCCCATCGGCCCAATCACGGTGGTGTGCAGGGATTGGTAGCCATTGGCTTTCGGCATGGCAATGTAATCCTTGAACCGCCCTGGCATCGGCTTCCATTGGGTGTGAATCACGCCCAGTACCGCATAGCAGTCCTTAATGTTTTGGGTGATCACGCGCACAGCCAGCAGGTCGTAAAGTTCATCGAATTGCTTATGCTTATCGCGCATTTTCTTGTAAATCGAATAGATGTGTTTCGGGCGCCCGTAGATTTCATAGTGCATATTCAAGTCCGCCAGCGCCTTTTTGATATCGGTGATGGCATTGGCGATGTAAGCCTCGCGCTCGGTGCGCTTGGACTTCATCAGCTGGGCGATGCGGTAGTACTGCTGCGGGTTCAAATAGCGGAGCGATAGATCTTCCAGTTCCCACTTGATGGTGCTAATCCCTAAGCGATCGGCTAACGGCGCATAGATTTCCAGCGTTTCATTGGCAATCCGGCGCTGCTTATCCGGCCGCAGGTGCATCAGGGTGCGCATGTTATGCAACCGATCGGCCAATTTGACCAAAATCACGCGCATATCTTTGGCCATCGCCAGCAACATCTTACGGTGGTTTTCCGCCAGTTCGTCTTTGTGGGCAACATACGTGACCTTGCTTAACTTGGTCAGGCCATCGACGATAACTGCCGTTTCCTTGCCAAAGACTTCCTGAATGTCGCCGAGGGTGATGTTCGTGTCCTCAACCACATCGTGCAGGTAGCCACTGGCCACGGTGACGGGATCCATTTTCAATTCCGCCAAAATCCCGGCCACTTGAATCGGGTGAATGATATACGGTTCGCCAGATTTACGGCGTTGGTCTTTGTGAACATAAGCCGCAAAGTCGTAGGCTTTTTTGACGAAGGCTTGGTGCTCTTCGTTCATATACTTGGCGCACATCGCCATCACTTGTTCTTGGGTTAATTCTGGTTCTTCAGCCATTGCAAAATCCCCCTTTACACCGCTCACCGGACGAGGTCGGCAGCAAGCAGCGGATACAATAAAAGCACGTCGAAACGTGCCTTGAGTTCGAGTTTCTACAGCTGGGCGGTCGCTACTCGCGGGTCAAGCTAAGCATGGTCAGGACCCAGTAGATCGGGGCAAACCAGTAGCCATAATCCGCAAAGCGCACCCACACCATCAAAGCAAAGAGCAGCGGTAACCACAAACTATGCCACCAGTGCAAATGATACTTGGCGATAGTACGGCCAGTATAGATGGACAAGGTCACATTAATCAGAATCCAAAGCAGCGTCACCCGCAGCGCTACCTGCACATGGAGCAACGTAAAGCCCCAAGGCAAAATAAGCGTGGTCAAGATACTGAGTAAAACAATACGGCCCGATGCGGACATCAGCCAAGACTTGATTTTGGTCATTCTGATTCTCCCTGCAATTCAGTAAGTGCCGACACCGCGCTGAGTAAGTACAGCGGTGCCGTTTCGGTCCGCAAAATCCGCGGGCCGAGGCCGGCTGTGGTAAAACCACTGGCCGTTAACGTTGCAATTTCAGCTGGGCTCAGGCCACCTTCCGGTCCGAACACACATAGTAGCGTCTCTGGCCGGGTGCTGAGTGCCTGCACCAAGGCGGCCGCCTCGCCAGCTTTGCCACTTTCTTCATAAGCGACCAGTTTGGCTTCAGCGGTCAATTGCGTTATTTCGTTTAATGTTACCACATCTACGGCTGGGACAAAACACCGGTGGCTCTGTTCTGCGGCGCCTTGGGCAATCGCCGCGAGCCGCGCGAGCTTTTTGTTGACACGCGGGGCTTGCCATTTGGCGGTTGCCCACTGGCTGTTAAAGAAACTAATGTGCATGGCGCCAAGCTCCGTGGCTTTTTGGACAATCAGTTCCGCCTTGTCGCCTTTGGGCACACCGCACAGCAGATGGACCGCCACCGGCAACTCCACCGGTCGCGTAATGGGCTGGTCGACTCGCACCGTGAGCGGAGCGGCGGCCATAATCGTGGCGACAAACGCTTGATGGTCGACGCTGACCACCTCGATTTGGGCACCTTCCTGCAGCCGCAGCACCTGAATAGCATGCTTTTGCACGCTGGCTGGTAAATTGGCCGTGGCGCCCTGGGTCAGCGGCTGGTCGGTAAAGAAGCGGTTCATGCGTCCTCCTCCTCAGCGTGCCCGGCCACAATAGCGACCCAATCACCTTCCTGCCATTCACTACGGACCTTGAAGCCGTTAGCCGTCAAGGTGGTCTTGATGGCCGCGGCCTTTTCGCGGTAAATGCCAGAGAGTAAGAATCGGCCATGCGGCTTTAAGCGGCTAGCGACTTGCGGAATCAACGGCGTCAGCACATTGGCTAAAATATTGGCCACCACCAAGTCGACGGGCTGCTCAATACCGGTCAGCAGGTCATTGGCAATCACGTCAATCTGATCATCGGGATTGAGCGCCAAATTAGCCTCGGCATTGGCGACGGCGACGTCATCAACATCAGTCGCCAGCACATGGGCCACGCCGAGGCGCCGCGCTGCTAAGGCTAAAATGCCTGAGCCAGTGCCGACATCGATCATGGTTTCGCCGCCGCGAATGACTGCCTCCAGTAGTCGCAGCATCAGCGCCGTGGTGGGATGGCTGCCAGTGCCAAAGGCCATATCGGGATCCAGCTTAATCACCTGCTCGCCTGCTTGCTGCGGGGTGTATTCGAGCCACGCCGGCACAATCGTCAGATAACGGGTGATCCGCAGGGGATGGTAATACTTTTTCCAGGCGTTGGCCCAGTCGGCTTGAGCGATGTTGACCACACTAATCTTGCCGCTGCCCTTGGCGAGCCCGAAACTTGGCAGCTGGTCCACTTCGGCCTGCAGGCGAGTCATCAGCTCACTGGGATGCAAACTGCTGGCAAAATAGCCTTTCACCGCCGCGCCGGTAGTACGATGCGGCACGCTGTCCGGATCAAACCAGACGCCGGTTTTGCTTTGACTGCCGTGCTGAAAGTCGGCGGCGTCTTCAATTTGAATCCCCGCAGCTCCGGCCTCAATTAAAAAGTTAGACACGGCTTCGACCGCCTCGCTGCTTGTTTCGACTGCGAGTTCAAACCAGTCGTCCATAAGCGCCTCCAATCAGTATTTGGGATACGGCAAAAACACATGCTGGTTCGCTGCCGGCTGAGCGGCAACAGCAGCCTGGAATTTCGCCTGGTCGAATTGCAATTCAAAGGTTTCGTCCTCTGAGGTGCCATCGACAAAATCCATCAAGTCGGATTGGCCATCGTCTAGGAGGGTTTGGAGATAGTCGAACAACCCATCAACCGTCGCTTGGGCAATGCCTTGTTTGCCTTGGAAACCAATCACCGCCAGATAGTTATCTTGGTAATCTTCGCCCTTCAGGCGGGTAGCATCGTACAGCAAAATCGCATCAGAGTAATCAATTTCCCCTTCATCGATGGTTTCGCCGTCTTGGTCCTCGACTTCAAAACCAGCTGCCGCATCCACGGTCATGGTCAGCTCCACTTCAAAAACGCGCGCTTCTTTGTCCCAGTTCAAATCCAAATCGCCATCAAAATCCAAGGCATCCATTTTGTCGCCAACATAATCGAGCATATTTTGGGTGGTCATGTGTGTTTCCTCCATTTTTCGTTGCGACGCCGTGCGCGCCACCGATTTTCGCCCTCAAGGTCTGATTGCGAGCTTTATGCTTACTATAAACTACAAGCGGTAGAAGGAAAAGTGGCATCGGCGATTACGGCGCGTATAATGGACGATAAGGAGTGAAAGACATTGGAAGAAAAAACGATTCGCGCCTTGGTCGCTAACGCCGCTGATCAAGTCGTAGCTGCGCAGTTCACCGAACCGCAAATTGAAGCCCGCGCGGCGGCGTGGCAAAAAGCGGCGCCTGACGCCGACCTGGCGCAAACCACCACTTACCTACTCAACGAAAACCGCGCCTTCATTGAAGCGGTTTTAACCACTGTGATTTCAGATCTCATTGCAAAGGAGTCCCCTCATGACATTCGGTAAACACGCCCATTTCAAGGCTGACAAACATAATGCGTACTTTGAACTCGATTCCGCCCATGATTTGATCAAAGTCCACCGCCCGCATTTTGGCCACAAAATCATCCCTTCAACCATTATCCGCGGCTATCGCCTGACCATGGATGATCACGTCATTGTTGCTTCTGACGGTAGCAAGCCTGCCTTGATCGATAACAACCTGCTGTCAGACGCTCACATTATGGGTGTGCTGACGCCAGGCACTGAGGAGATCTATCACCTGAACTTGGAGCTGGAAACCACCCAAGGCCCAATCGTCATCAAATACATCAACACCCGCGTTCAAATCGGCACGCTGGTGTATAGCGTGGCTTTGCTGGATGCCAACAAGGCACTACAGGAACTGGATCAACTGCCAGCCACCAAGCGCGCGGCAGATTTGACCGGTAGCGCGGAATAGAATAGCAAAACGCAAAAGACGACCTCATTTTCGAGGTCGTCTTTTTTGACGGCGTCAGCTTAGCGTTTGAACACCCGCGCCACCTTGGCCAAATCATCGTCAGATAAGGCGCGCAAAGCCCACAGAATACCGTATTTCACGCCTAGCGCGATGATCAAAAATCCTAACCCCAAAGCAATCAGATAATAAATTAGCCCAAAAGCCGTACCCATCATGATCTGTTCCTCCTCGATTCAACTGATGCGAGCTTAACCTTGTTCCTGCTGAATGAAGGCTAACTGTTTCAGCCCTGCTTCGACCGCTTGCCGCGAGTAATTGGCATCGGCTAGCGCTTCATCACTCAGCGCATTCAGGCGCTCAAAATACCACGCCCCCAGCGCCATGAAATCTTTTTCCGCCATCGCATAGCGCTGACCGAAGAAAAAACGGGTCGCCTCAGGCAATTGTTTAGCCGTCAAAAATTGCTCCAAGCGTTCCTGCCCAGGCAAAACCCGCGCATCAGTTTGCGGGAAGACGATTTCGTTGCCGGGGTGACCACCAGCCTTGCCGAGCATATAGCCCAGTCCTTGGGCGAAGGATTTAATTTGCCGCAGTAGCACATCATTTTCTTCTTGCATCAGTTTGTGCCTCCAATCAGGAATACCCGTCAGCAATGCTTTGATACCTCATTTGGTTGTAGTATAAGCGGTTTCAAGCCTGGCCGCAATTCATATCCGCTGCGGGACGTGCGGCTCACCCGGCACGATTAGGCAGTCGTTGAGATGATCAGCAATTAAAAACCGAGCACATCGGCTCGGTCGAATGAAAACTATTTAAGTTTCGCCTGGACGGCACTTGGAATGTTGCCAAGACTGATTGGATTCGGTCCTTTAACCACACGCTTTTGGGAAATCTCAGCGGTCACGTAAGAACCTGGGGCCAACGGTGTCGGGTTGGCGGATTCAGCACTGTCAAAGCCGAGATGCCTGGTGGTACCATCTTTCAGCACAAAGTCAAATTCGTATTCATAATAGTAATATTGTTTGCCATTGACCTTATAGTTTTTGCCGTCGCTAGTTTTGGAGTTCTTTTTCACCGCCTCACCGACCTTAGCATACGCCGTTTGACTTTGGTAGGTTTCGTGCCAATAGTTGTAGCCGAACCAACCGCCAGCAATGACGATCAGCAAAGCGACAATCCCTAAAATCTTCTTCATTTTTTGTCCTCCCTAGGATGTTTTGACTGGTCAGAATGCGATTGCTTGAACGCCGCCTGCAGCTTAGCGAACTTACTCGGGTCTTTCTCCCGCGCCACCTTCACCATTTTGGCAAAATCATAGGCTTGGGGCTCGTCATTGCCACTTGGCTGTTTGGATTTGTGAAACCAGCTCATCGCTGTCCCTCCATTTCGGATTCCTGCATTGGCCGATGATAGCTAATCAGCAGCCAAACCGCCACCAGTTGCACGATGGCAATGAACAGGCTGTAATTTGGAATCAGCGGATAAGCCACGAATGCCCACACGCAGATAAGATGAGCAATCATCAGTTGCGGTCGGCGCATCGCTTTGAGGTAGGCAAACCCATGCAGCACCACCCCGATGATACTCAGCCACCACCAGTGCGGTTCCCACTGCATCATCTGTTCCCCGACGGCCGGGAAACTAAAGCCACTGCGGAAACTCAAGAGGCTGGCATAAGCGAGCACGCCAAGCGTGAATAGCGCGTACAAAAAACTGTATAATCCAATCATCTTCACTAAAGATGTTTTCAAGGCCTGTCATTCCTTCTAGTCAGAATAGTATCAGTATACCTAGTCCCCAGGCAAAAAGAAAAGCGCGGAAACAGATTTGCAAAAATCTCAACATTTGCTATACTGAAAAGCGTTCTAAAAACCATTAACCACATGGAGAGTTGGCAGAGTGGTAATGCAACGGACTCGAAATCCGTCGAACCGGCTTACACCGGCGCACGAGTTCAAATCTCGTACTCTCCTTTCGTAGCACTTTGTTGCTTTTTGTTGAACCCTGTAAATGCCGGTTTAAAGGCATTTCGGGGTTTTTGTTTTTCACTGTTTTTCGTTGTTTTTAATACATTTGTGGGAGAT